>DASUAK010000085.1:0-3915 GCA_035763845.1 bacterium
CTTCCTTCTTATAAGGTGGGCGACAGTGTCGCCACCCGCCGGGCCTATGGCGACGCGCTTCGTGCGCTCGGGGCGGCCCGGGCCGAGGTGGTCGTCCTCGACGGCGAGGTCAGCAACTCCACCTACGCCGATGAGTTTGCCCGGGCGTTCCCCGAGCGCTATTTCGAGATGTACATCGCCGAGCAGCAGATGGTCGCCGCCGCGGTCGGCCTGCAGGTGAGGGGGTACGTGCCGTTCGCCTCCAGCTTCGCGGCGTTCCTCACGCGCGCCTACGACTTCATCCGCATGGCCGCCGTTTCCCGCGCGAACGTCCGGCTGTGCGGCTCCCACGCCGGCGTTTCGATCGGCCAGGACGGGCCGTCCCAGATGGGGCTCGAGGATCTGGCGATGATGCGGGCGGTGGGCGGGAGCACCGTGCTGTATCCCTGCGATCCGAACCAGACCGCGCAGCTCGTTGCGGCGATGGCCGACCGTTCCGGCATCGTCTACCTCCGGACGACGCGGGAGAAGACGCCGGTGATCTACCCGGCCGACCGCGGCTTCCCGATCGGCGGCAGCGTCGTGGTGCGGCGGTCGGACCGCGACCAGGCCACGGTGGTGGGCGCCGGCATCACCCTGCACGAGGCGCTGCGGGCCGCGGACGTCCTGGCGAGAGACGGGATCCCTGTCCGCGTCATCGACGCCTACTCGGTGAAGCCCATCGATGAGCGGACCCTGCTCGAGGCGGCGCGCGAGACGGGCGCTCTGGTCGTGGTCGAGGACCACTGGCCGGAAGGCGGGTTGGGCGAAGCCGTGCGCTCGGCGCTGGCCGGCTCATCGCCCGCGCCCCAGGTCGTGACGCTCGCGGTGGGGGGGATGCCGGGGTCGGGGACGCCCGAGGAGATGCTCGCCTCCGCCGGGATCGGCGCGGCGTCGATCGCCGGCGCGGTGCGGTCGCTGGTCCCCCTGGGTCGGGGTGCCCGTGGATGATCGGCGGCCCGTTTGACGTTTTTTCGGATGGCTCGGTATGATGGTCAGGAGCGGGAGGACATCGCCGCGAAGCCGACGTACCCACTGATGCAGTCGCCCCGAGGAGGCATCCGTGCCCGATAACCCCAGCAGCATCGACTTCCGTCCCAGCAGCATCACGCCGCTGGACCGGGCGCTCGAGGTGATCGACGCGCTCCCCGGCGGGGGCGTTCTCCTGGCCAAGGTCGAGGACGTCCTGAACTGGGGGCGCGCCGCATCCGTCTGGCCGCTGACCTTCGGGCTGGCCTGCTGCGCGATCGAGATGATGCAATTCATGGCCACGCGCTTCGACGCCGACCGCGTCGGGATCATTCCGCGGGGCACCCCGCGCCAGGCGGACTGCATCATCGTCGCCGGCCGGGCCACGATCAAGATCGCGCCCATCGTCCGGCGCCTCTGGGAGCAGATGCCCGAGCCAAAGTACGTCGTCTCGATGGGCTCCTGCGCGACCTGCGGCGGGCCGTTCTACTACGACAACTACTCCATCCTGAAGGGCATCGACCAGGTCATCCCGGTGGACGTCTACGTGCCGGGCTGCCCGCCGCGCCCGGAAGCGCTGTACGAAGGCTTCCTCAAGCTTCAGGAGAAGATCCGCAAGGAGCCGTTCCTCCGCCGGCGTATCGCGGCCTCGGCGCAGGCGGGGATCTAGCATGGCCCTCCGCACCGAAGAGCTCATCCTCAACATGGGCCCGCAGCACCCGAGCACGCACGGCGTGCTGCGGTTGATCGTCACGCTCGACGGCGAGAACATCGTGGACGCCCAGCCGGACATCGGCTACCTCCACTCCTCCGTCGAGAAGATGATGGAAGCCCGCACCTACCTGCAGAACATCGCCCTGGTCGACCGCGGCATGGATTACCTCACGGCGATGTCCAACGAGGAGGTCTGGGTGCTCGCCGTGGAGCGCCTGGCCAAGATCGAAGTGCCGGAGCGGGCGAAGTACATCCGCACGATCATGCTGGAGCTGCAGCGGATCAGCAGCCACCTCATCTGGTGGGGCACCTTCGGCATCGACCTCGGCGCGTTCACGGCCTTCCTGTGGGCGATGCGCGAGCGCGAGCGGATCATGGACCTCTTCGAGTCCAGCACCGGCGGCCGGCTGCACCACGTCTACTTCCGCATCGGCGGGGTGAACGAGGACCTGCCCGAGGGATGGACGGACCGCTGCGCGGAGTTCTGCGACTACTTCCTGTCCCGCCTGCCCGAGTATGACCAGCTGGTCACGGGGAACCCGATCTTCCAGGCGCGCACGAAGGGCGTGGGGGTCCTGCCGCTGGCCACGGCGATCGCGATGGGCGCCTCGGGCCCGGTGGCCCGCGCCTCCGGGCTGGCCTACGACGTGCGGCGGGCGCACCCCTACGAGGTCTACGACCGCGTGCAGTTCGACGTGCCGGTCCGCACGGCCGGGGATTGCTTCGCCCGGTACGAGGTGCGCATGGAAGAGATGCGGCAGAGCGTCCGCATCATCCGGCAGTGTCTGGAGGCGATGCCGGCGGGGGAGATCCGCAGCAAGGTGCAGGTCACCCTCAAGGTCCCCAAGGGCGAGGTCTACGCGCGGACGGAGTCCCCGCGCGGCGACCTCGGCATCTATCTGGTCGGCGACGGTTCGGACCGGCCGTACCGGGTGAAGATCCGCGCCCCAGCCTTCAGCAATCTCTACGCGCTGACCGAGATGATGAAGGGGTGGAAGGTGGCGGACGTCATCGCGATCCTGGGGAGCATCGACATCGTGCTGTCGGACGTGGACCGATGAGCATGCACCCCGTGGGCGCCAACGGGAAGAAGGGCCGCCTGGAGCAGGCCTGGGACGCCGCGGTCGGGCTGGTCGTGGGGCTGCGCTCCACCCTGCGCACGATGTTCGAGCCCAAGGCCACGGTGATCTACCCGATCGAGAAGATCAACGTCAGCAACCGCTGGCACGGGCTGCTGGCCCTGCCGATCGACCCGGAGACGGACAACGACAAGTGCATCATCTGCTTCCAGTGCGAGCGCGTGTGCCCCGACCGCTGCATCCACATCGAGGCCACGGGCAAGGGCAAGGACCGCATCCTCACGCGCTTCGACATCGAGATGGACAAGTGCTGCTACTGCGGGCTGTGCGTGGAGGTCTGCCCCACGGAGGCGATCGTCTTCGTCCCGCACTACGAGGCCAGTACCTACAACCGGGCCAGCCTGCTGTATGATCTCGACGACCTGCACCGCGCCGCGCCCAAGGAGCCGATCGCCACGGGCGTGATCAAGGTGCGCCAGGTGACACGATGAGCTGGAAGGTTGCCGAGCGGCTGCGCGAGCGGTTCCCCGAGGTCGAGCTGTTCCCGCGGCCCGGGGAGGGCGAGCACCACGAACAGCCGCCCGCCCCGCCGCCGGCTCCCCCCGAAGGCCCCCCGGAAGGCGCGGGCGCCGCCCCGCGGCCCGCGCCGCGCCGCCCCGCCCACGAGGCCCCGCCGGTCTTCCTGACCCCGGGCGTCGTCGTGCCCCGCGAACGGCTGCTCGAGCTCTGCCGCGCGCTCGCCACCGAGCCCGGTTTCGGCCTGCACTACCTGTCGTTCGTGAGCGCCATCGACCAGCCGGGCGCGGGGCAGCTGGAAGTGCTGTACCACCTCTACTCCTTCGACACAAAGGAAGAGCTGGCCCTGAAGGTCCGCCTCCCGCGTGATGGCGCGTCGGTGCCCTCGGTCACCGGGATCTGGGACGGCGCGAACTGGCACGAGCGGGAGACCTACGATCTCTTCGGCATCGTCTTCGAGGGGCACCCGAACCTCCGGCGCATCATGATGACCGAGGACTGGGTCGGCCATCCGCTGCGCAAGGACTACGTCTACCAGGATCCGCCCTGGCTGGTGGAGGCGGCGAAGCAGCGCCAGAAGGACATCGAAGGGCTGGGCCTGGGCGAGCGGGCCTGACCG
>DASUAK010000086.1:0-17366 GCA_035763845.1 bacterium
GACGCGATCGTCTCGGACATCAAGATGCCGGGGATGGACGGCCTGGAGCTCCTCGGCCGCCTTCACGAGCTGGCGCCGGAGATCCCCACCCTGCTCATCACCGGACACGGGGAGCAGGAGCTGACCGTCGAGGCGCTGCGCCGGGGGGCCTACGACTTCATCCAGAAGCCGATCGACCGGGAGTACTTCATCGCCTCGCTGCGCCGCGCCATCCAGGTCCGGCAGCTGCGGCGCTCCCTGGCCCGCCACACCGACCAGCTCGAGCGCATCGTGGAAGAACGGACGAGCGCCCTGCGGGTGCTCGCCGAGGCGGGGCGCAGCTTCGCCGCGTCGTTCGACGCCGAAGCCACGCTGGCCGCGCTGACCCGGATGTCGGTGCCCCGCCTGGCCGACGTCTGCGTCGCGTTCCTGCTGCGGGAGGACGGCACGGTCCGCCGCGTCGAGGCGGCTCATCTCGACCCCGACCGGGAGGCGGAGCTGCGGGACTGGATCACGCGCAACCCGTATGATCCTTTTAGCATCCCGCCGCTGGCCGGCGTGCTCGACACCGGAGGGTCCCTGCTCGCCGCCGACGTGGGCGCGCTGATCGACCAGCACACGATGCCCGCGCCGATCGAGGGCCTGCTGCGTTTCCTCGCCCTGCGCAGCGCGATGGTCATCCCGCTGGTGGCCCGCGGCCGCATCCTGGGGGCCGTCGCCCTCGGCACCACGACGCGGTCGTACGCCGCGGAGGATCTTGACTTCGCGGAGAGCCTGGCCCAGCGCGCCGCCCTGTCCATCGACAACGTCCGGCTGTACGAACACGAGCGCAGCGTGGCGGAAACGCTGCAGCGCAGCCTGCTGCCGCGGTCGCTGCCCACCCTGCCCGGGATCGCGGTGGCGGCACGCTACCTGCCGGCGAGTCCCGAGGCCGTGGGCGGCGACTGGTACGATTTGTTCCGGCTGCCCGGAGGGCGCATGGGACTCGTCATGGGCGACGTCGCGGGCCGCGGCGTCCGCGTGGCCTCGGTGATGGGTCAGCTGCGCAACGCCCTGCGCGCCTACGCCCTCGAAGGCTACGCGCCCGACGTCGTGATGAAGCACCTGTCTCGCGTGATCGATGCCGGCGAGATGGCTACGGTGCTCTACCTGATCTTCGATCCCACGAACTGGCAGGTGATGTTCGCCAGCGCCGGTCATCCCCCGCCGCTGGTCATCGCCCCGGATGGGAGCGCGCGGTTCCTCGAGGGCGGCTCCCCGCCGCTGGGGGGCCTCCGCCCTCACGTCTACCTGCCGCTCACGGACCGCCTCGTTCCGGGTTCCACCGTGGTCCTCTATACCGACGGGCTGATCGAGCGGCGCCGGACTCCCATCGACGAGGGCCTCAGCCGGCTGGCCGATGCGGCGGTCCAGGGGAACGGCGACCTCGAGCGCCTCCTGGACCGGATCCTCCAGGGCGTGGTCCAGGACGGAGTCGGCTCCGACGACATCGCGCTGCTGGCCCTGCGCGCCCTGCCGCTCGACGACGCCCGCTTGGTGATCCGTCTGCCGGCCGAGCCAGGCTCGGTCCCGCAGATCCGTCATGCCCTGCGGCGGTGGCTCCACCAGGCGGGGGTCGATCCGAAGGACGCGTACGAGATGGCGGTGGCCTGCTGCGAGGCGTGCTCCAACGCCGTCGAGCACGCCTATGGGCTCCTCCCCGGGGATCTGCAGGTGGAAGCCGCGTTCGACGGCGACGGCATCGGGATCGCGGTCACGGACTGGGGCCAGTGGCGGCCCTCGCGGGGACACAACCGGGGCCGCGGGCTGCCGCTGGTGGACGTGCTGATGGACTCCGTGGACGTTACACCCTCGCCCCAGGGGACGAGGGTTGCCATGCGCCGGCGGCTGCAGGCGGAGCTGCTGCGATGAACACGCTCGGCCGCGTGCGCACCGCCGACGTGGACGGCATCCCCGTCGTCGCGATCGAAGGTGAGGTCGACATCGGCAACGTCACCCATCTCCGCGCGCAGATCGTCCAGTCCGTGCCCAACGCCGCGCGCGGGCTCGTGCTGGATCTGACCGGCACCACGTACCTGGATAGCCGGGGCGTGCATCTCATTCTCGAGCTCGCCGACCGCATGACCACCAGCCAGCAGGAGCTGCGCGTGGTCGTTCCCCCGGATGCGCTGATCCGCCGCGTCCTCGAGCTGACCCACGTGGATGCAGCCGTGCCCCTGGATCCGTCCGTGGAGGCCGCCCTGTCTCACTTCAGGCGGACCTTGGGGGAACGGCCGGGGAACCTCCGCTAACGGCGTCTGCGCCCTCCGCACAGCAGGACTGCTTCCCCCGTGTAGGGAATGGGAGGTAACCAAGCACCCGCAGCAGGGGTTGCGGGCAGTTCACCGTCCGAAGGGCAGGGGTAGATCGCATGGCAACGGGGACAGTCAAGTGGTTCAATGCGGAGAAGGGGTACGGCTTCATCACCCCCGACGACGGCGGTCGGGATCTGTTCGTGCACTACACAGGCATCGAAGGCACCGGTTATCGAACCCTGAACGAGGGACAGAAGGTCGAGTACGAGGCCACGCAGGGACAGAAGGGCCCTCAGGCCACCCGTGTCCGTGTGATCGGCTAACCCCTCCGAGGCGGTTCAAGACTGTCGGAGCCACCGCGGCGCTGTCCGCCGTCCGGTGGCTCTTATTGTTTGGCCCGCTATTTCACAAATACTGAAGTCAAAACGGATACACTGGAAGGAATTTATGTCTGGAGGGAGAATCATGGGCGGCGGGAGGGCAGAGAGGAGCTCTTCCATGGTCAAGATCCTGCTCGCAGCCGTCGCGGCGCTCATCCTCTCCGGGGCGCCGTCCGCGTTCGCCGGGCACGGAGGCGGGGAGCTGCTTCGTTCCCCCGCCGCGGCCGCCTCCCGGCGGTAGCCGTTCGCGGTCACCGGCAGCGCCGGAGGAGGGTCCGGCACGACGCTCGGGGAGCGGATCAAGCAGGCCCGCAAGGCGCTCAGGCTCACCCAGTCTGAGCTCGGCGGGCCCACGCTTTCGGCGAGCTACATCAGCATGATCGAGCACGGCCGGGTGCGGCCCTCGCTGGTCACACTGGGCGTGCTCGCGAACCGGCTCCGCCGGCCGGTTGGTGAGCTCCTCGACGACGCCCCGCCGCCGCACGAACAGGCGGGCGTGACGCTGCGCCGCGCCGAAGCCCTTCTCCGGCAGCACCGGTTCGACGAGGCGCTCGAAGTCTGCCGCGCGGCGACCGTGGCGGCCGCGGCTGCCCATGACCCCGCGCTGCGGATCCGCGCTGCGCTCGCCCAGGGCCAGGCACTGGCCGGTCTCAGGCGTCTGGACGATGCCGAGCCGCCGCTTCGCGAGGCGCGGGAGCTGGCCGAGGCGCTGGGCGATCTCGACTTGATCGCGCAGGCCGCCAACGCGCTGGGTTTCTGCGCGTTTCGCGCCCGCCGGTTCGCGCAGGCCCGGCTCCTCTTCCAGGAAGGCGTGGACCGTCTGCGCGCCGCGGGCGTTCGCGACGGCGAAGCGCTCGGGAAGCTCCTCTCCAACCTCGGCCGCGTGTACGTCGAGCTTGGCCTGCCGGCCCAGGCGCTCGAGTGCCTGCACGAGGCGGTGTCGGTCCTCGGGCGGGCGGCCGATCCCGCGCACCGCGCGCTGCTGCTCTTCAACCTGGGGGTCGCGGCGGAGCGGCAGCAGGCCTTCGCCGAAGCGGACGGCTACCTTCTGCAGGCGGAGGCCCTGCTCCGCCTGCACGAGAATCTGCGCCTGCTCGGCACCGTGAAGCGCAGCACCGGCATCCTCCGATTGGGGCAGGGGCGGCTGGACGAAGCCGCGCGCGAGCTGCTCGAGAGCCGTCATCTCGCCGCCCAATGCGGCGACGGCGAGGGTGAGGCCCAAACCCTCGTCGAACTCGCCCGGCTCGAGGCACGGCGCGGGCAGCCGGATGCGGCGCGGGCGCTCGCGGCCGAGGCGGAGGCCCTCGCCCGGAGGGTGCGGGATCAGGCGGAGGAGGCGCGGGCCGTGGCCGCCGACGCCGGAGCACTCCGGGCAGGGGGGCGGCTCGAGGAGGCGGCATCGCGCTTCGCCGAGGCGATCGCCGCGTTCGAGCGGCTCGAGATGGCCGCCGAGCTGCGCGAGGCCTTCCGGGATCTCGGCTTCGTGCTGCTCGCTCTCGGCCGGCACGAGGAAGCCGCCCGCCGGTTCGCGCAGGCCTTCGAGACGCAGGCGCCCGTGCCCCCGCCGGTCCTCCCCAGATGACGGCGGGAGTTGCGCGGCTCGCACCCCGTCTCAGCCCGCGCGAGCGCGAGATCGTCCTGTTGGTGGCGCAGGGCTATCCCACGAAGGCCATCGCCCGGCAGCTCGGCATCAGCATCTGGACCGTCTCGACCCATCTCCGCCGGATCTTCGCCCGCCTCGGCGTGCAGAGCCGCGCGGCCATGGTCGCCCGCCTGTTCCGGGACGGCCTTCTCTGACGTCCTCGGGTCTCCGCCCGATGTCCGAATCGGCTCTCCGCCTGATGCCCGAATCCGGTCTGGACCGGGCGTCCCGCCGGTGCCTGCCCTCCTACAATCGCAGTGCGGTTGTCTGCGAGGTGCAGCATGCTGGACGTACACGAGCACAAACGGGTCCTCTCGGGTCTCCGCGAGACGAAGGGGCGGCAGCTGGACCGCCACCGCGCGGAGCTGGAGCTGGAGCGCCGCGCCTGGCGCCAGGCCAGATCCGCCCGTCCGGCGGTGCACCGCGCCGTGCTCGAGAGTGAGCGCGCCGAGATGCAGCGCTCCCGCCGCATGCACCGCACGATGCTGGCCCAGAACCGCTGGCTGCTGCTCCTGGCCGAGCGCGTCGGGCGTCTGAAGAAGGCGGCCTGACCTTCCGCCCCACGCCGTCCCTGCTAGTATGAATCTGTGGACGCGCAGGTTGCCCTGAAGTCGTTCTTCGCGCGCGAACGGGAGATCGCCGCCGCCTACCTGTACGGCCGCTACGCCGCCGGCCGCACCTGGCCCGACAGCGACATCGAGGTCGCGCTGGTGTTCTCGGGCCGCCTCTCCGAGGATGAGATCGGCCAGT
Source organism: bacterium (assembly GCA_035763845.1). Taxonomy (GTDB): domain Bacteria; phylum Sysuimicrobiota; class Sysuimicrobiia; order Sysuimicrobiales; family Kaftiobacteriaceae; genus Kaftiobacterium. The sequence goes on from DASUAK010000086.1 coordinate 5,046, forward strand.
ACATGGAGCGCCTCTCCGCGGCGAACCCGCTGGGGGAAGTGCCCGGCGTCCTCATGCCGTTCGCCCTCAACACCCACATCCTGCCGGTGATCTATGAAGTGCTGGCCGGAGGCACGCTGCTCGTGGACAACGACCCCGCCGCGCACGACGCCTTCCGGGAAGACGCCTCCGCGCGGCTGGAGCAGGAGCGGCCGCGGCTGCTGGAGGAAGCGCGGGAAGCGATCCAGCAGGCGCGCAGCCTCGGCCTCGTGATCCTGGGGATGCCCGGTCTCGTCCTCCCGCAGCCCCCACGGTACCTCGACCCGATCCGGATCGGCTGGCGCCTCTCCCGGATCCTCTCCTCGGCGGCCGTGCTGGAGCCCACGACGCGCGAGGCGGAAGCGATCGGGCGCGATCCCGAGCGGCTGGGGCAGATCGTGGGCTGGTTCAGCAACGCCGCGGGCGCGGCGACGGGCATCGCCAAGGCGATGCTGAACATCTTTGACATCCCGCGGCCGGCGCGCCGCTGGGAAGTCTTCCTGCCGCTGGCCGAGGCGGAGCTGATGACCACTGAGCTCGCCCTGCAGATGGCGGCGGCCGTGGAGTCGCGCTGGCAGATGCTTACCGGGGCCGGGCTCGCCGTCCCCGAGCGGATCATCGCCACGATCCGCGCCAGCCTCGCCCCGATCGTGTCCTTCGCCCGCCTGGCGTCCTGGTACTGCGAGGTCCCGGGCGGCCGCGCCGACCAGCGCCTGCACTGAGCGGCGGCCTCAGGCCTCCGCGGGCAGGATCTCGCGCACCGCCGCCAGCAGCTCCACCGGATTGAACGGCTTGGTGAGGATGCGGTCCGCGCCGGAGTGGCGTGCGCGCTCCAGCGTCTGCGGCGTGCCGAACCCTGTGATCAGGACCACGCGGATCTCCGGGTGCGCCTGCTTGGCGGCGTCGAGCACCTCCAGCCCGGACACGCCCGGCATGCGGATGTCGGAGATGACGGCGTCGAAGGTCTCCGCGCGCAGGCGGTCCACGGCCTCTTCGCCCCCGCCCGCGGTGACCACGGCGAACCCCGCCCGCAGGAGCACGCGCGCGCAGAGGTCGCGGATCGACGCTTCGTCGTCGACGACCAGGATGCGCACGGAGGCGGGGGTCGTGCTCATGACGCCGGCGCCGGGAGGTGGATGGTGAAGCAGCTGCCCCGGCCCTGCTCGCTGCGCACCGCGATCGTGCCGCCGTGGCGCTCCACGATGCGCTTGCTGATGGGCAGCCCCAGCCCGGTGCCCCGGCCCGCTCCCTTCGTCGTGAAGAAGGCCTCGAAGATCTTCTCCAGGTGCGCGGGATCGATCCCCGGGCCGCTGTCCTGGAAGGAGATCTCCACCAGCGGGCCGGCGCCGTTCCCCGGCACGGCCCGCGTGACGACCTCCACGCGCCCGCCCTCGGGCATGGCATCGATCGCGTTGTTGAGGATGTTGATGAAGACCTGCTTGAGCTGGTTCACGTCCGCCATGATCGAGGGCAGGGCGGGGTCGAGCTTGGCCTGGATGGCGACGTTCGCCCCCTCGGCGCGCTGCCGGATCAGCGGCAGGACGCTCTCGATCGCCTCGTTCAGCTGCGTAAAGACCATCGCCGAGTCGGTCTGCCGGGCGTAGCCGAGGAGGTCGCGCACGATGGCGCGGGCGCGAAGCGCCTCTTTCTCGATGACCTCGATGTCCGCGCGCTTGGGGTCCTCCCCGTTCGTCTCGCTGAGCAGCAGCGAGGCGTAGCCCAGCACGCTGGTCAGCGGGTTGTTGATCTCGTGCGCGATGAAGGCGGCCAGCTCGCCGATCGTGGCCAGCTTGGCGGACTGCAGCAGCTGCAGCTGGGTCTGCTCCAGCATCCCCATCTGCTGCTGGAGGTTCTCGTACAGCCGCGCGTTCTCGATGGCCACGGCGATCTCGTCGGCGAGGGTCTGCAGCATGGCCAGGTCGTCCGCGGACAGCGCCGTGCCCGGACGCAGCCAGACGCGCATCCCGCCGATCGTCTGCTCGCGGTAGAAGATGGGGATCTCCGCGGAAGCGCCCTCCCCGGCGGCGGGGGCCTGCCCGTCCTGATGCAGCACGACGTCCACGCGGTCGAAGTCGAAGGACTCCTCGATCAGCCGCGAGGTCTGGTGCAGCAGGACGTCCACGTTGTGGATCGTGACGATCTTCTTGCTGACCTGCGTGATCGCGGAGAGCTGCGCGGTCTTGCGGCGCTCGCGCTGGAACAGCTCCACCTTGTCCGCGGCCACGGCCGCCTGGCTGGCCATCGTGGAGATCAGGTCCAGCGTCGGCGGTGCCGGGGGCTGCTCGGTCCCCAGCAGCAGCAGCCCCACGGTGCGCTCGGCCAGCGTCATCGGCACCACGGTGACCACGACGGCCTCGAGCAGCCGGCCGTGCGGGCTGACCGCCTGCACCGTCTCGCGGTTGCGACCCGGATCGAGGATCAGCGGGGTGCGGGTGGCCAGCAGCCCGCGCACCTCCGGGCCTTCCGCCCGGCGCTGCACCATCGGCAGCATCCCCTCGCCGGCCTTCTTCACGTGGAACTCCAGCTGGTTCGTGTGCGGATCGTACAGCGCGATCGAGAGGATGTCGGGGTTGACCGTTTTGGCCAGCTGCGCGTACAGGGCGTCGAAGACCTGGTCGAAGTCCAGACTGCTGGTCAGGTCTCGGGCCAGCTCGTTCAGGCTGGCCAGGGACTGGGCGCGGCCCTCGGCCTCGACCTGGGCGCGCCGGATGCGCTCGGCGTCCTTGACCTGGGTGCTCAGCATCTGTGAGAGACCGATCAGCGGGATGATCAGCAGGACGGTGCGCCACGGGTTGGCCAGCCAGAGATCCGCGAAGATGACGCCCATCCAGGTCAGCACCAGCTCGCGGTAGAACGTGGCGCGGGAGAAGACCTCCACCTCGCGGAGGGGGCGCTGCGTGACCAGGGCCAGGACCGCGGAGGTCTGCAGGTTGTTCAGGAGGTAGAAGGTTCCGCCCGCGGCCAGCGCCGCGGCGAACCAGTGCACCGCCTGCGCCCCGCCGGTGCCGTGGGGATTCACGGCTTCCCAGACCACGGCGGCGAGGAGGACAGCCAGCTCGTGCTGGGCGATGTTCCAGGCGTTCTGATACCAGGGCAGGGCCCGCCGCTTCACGGCGTAGGCCGCGAAGGTGATGAGGACGATGAGGACGGTGGCGGCCGGCGGGAAGATGATGATGGCCGGCACCAGGACCGCGGAGATCAGCGACCAGGCCTGGCCCTCGCGGCCCGGCATGACCACGCGCACGCCGACCAGCTGGGCGAGCAGCGCGGAGCCGAGGTAGAAGAAGAAGGCGAGATCGAACGATGGGAGGCCGCCCGGGAGGAAGGGAATCGCCGCGGTGACGGCGGCGCCCAGGACGATAGTGGCCAGGACGAAGATTCGCGCTCGGGGCGGGAGCTGGCGCATCCCCTAAGGCTCCATTTCTCCGGCCTCACCCAACACAGCAAGGGGAGGGGGCATGCCTCTCATGCCCGTGTCCTCCCCCCAGGTATACCATGCGCGGGGCGGCGAACCCCCCTCCGCGCTACTCCCAGGTGACGCTCTCGAAGGCCTCCCAGGTGACCGACTCCCAGGTGACGGATTCCCACGTCACACTCTCCTGGCCCCAGGACACCGAGCCCACGACGCCCATAGCCAGTGCGAAGATCAGTCCCGCGATCAACCTCTTCATCTGCCCGCCTCCTCTTGCTCCCCCAGCGTTCTGCTGCCACAAAACGTAGCAATTTCGGTGCCGCCGAGGGGGAAATGCACGCCGCCGGCATGCCCGGGCGGGCAGCCGGCGGCGGCATCAGAGCTGAGCGTGCGTGACCTGGGTTACTCCCAGGTCACGGAGTCGAAGGCCTCCCAGGTGACCGACTCCCAGGTCACGGACTCCCAGGTCACGCTCTCCTGGCCCCAGGACACTGAGCCCACGACGGCCATGGCCAGGACGAAAAGGATCCCTGCGACCAGCTTCTTCATGCGGTTCCCTCCCGTAGGTGCTCTGCCTGCACCTCAAGGAGGAGCAATTCCCGTACCGCCTCGGGGCGGCCGGAAACGGAACGAGGGAGGCCGGCGGCCTCCCTCGTCTGACGTGAGATGATGCCTGGTTGGTTTACTCCCAGGTGACGCTCTCGAACGCCTCCCAGGTGACTGACTCCCAGGTCACGGACTCCCAGGTCACGGACTCCTGGCCCCAGGAGACGGACGATGCAACGAAGACCAGCATCGCGAAGAGCAACGTCGCTAGGATCTTCTTCAAGTCACTCGCTCCTCTTCCACGAGATAGACCCTCCATCCGGTGAGGGATGGTGCAGGTCTTCGCAGCACCGGCGAGCGTAGCATAGGGTCCTATCGCTGTCAATCGAACTATGGGCGGATGCCGCCGCAGCGCCCGTTCTGCACGCTTGCGCTCCGGGCCCCGTCCGGCGGCGAACTCGCCTCTGTCTTCCTCTATCGGCAGTCTTACCCCGAACTTGACCCCGGCAGACCCACGCGCGGCACCGCCCTTGCTCTAGAGAGAGAAGCGAAGCCGTGCCGGACGGGCGCGGCGGGGGGCGGACGGATGGACGGGTCACGCAGCGAGCAGCAGATTCTCGACCGGGAGCTGGTCCTGCACCGGGAGCTCCTGGCGATCGCCCGGCTGCGGCACATCGCGCTGCGGCAGGGCCGCCTCGCCGCGCTGTACCCGCTGCGGACGGCCGAAGGCTCCAGGGTGTCGGAGCTCCGGGGCCTCGAGGCGGCACGGGCCGCAGTGGGCGGGAACCGGGGAGGCGAGACAGCGCCCCGGATCGCGGCGGTGATCCGCCGGCTGGGCAGCGTCGAGCGCGCCAACCGCGCGCTGCTGGTGCGGCACATCGTCCGATCGCGCCACCTGGGTGAAGGCGTGGCCGTGCTCACGGTCTCGGCGTGACGGGACGATGACACAGGACGACCGGCCGGCCTACTTCAGCGACCTGTTCGAGCGGGCCGCTCGCGCCCTCGCCGAGCATACCGCCGCCGGCATGGAGACGGAGGCGTCCGGGCACGAGGCGCCGGCGCCGGCCGAGGGCGGGGACCCCGGCCAGGTGGCCGCGCAGCTGCGCATCGACGACCGGACCCGCGAAGTCTGGATCCGGTTCTACGACGTCCACACCGGGACCACGATCCGTGAGGTGCAGCCGTCGCAGGTCGCCGCCGCCGCGGCGCGCTGCGCGCGCCGATGACCTGATCGCCGGTTAGATTGCCCGCCGTCCGCGCGTGGAGCGCCGCGTCATGCTGACCTCAGGGGGGACGCACCGCGGGGCTTGCTGAGCCGGACGGCGGGCTGTCTAGGCGGGTTGGGGCGGGGGCATGAACTCGACGTGCCCACGACGAATAGCGTACCGGCGATGCCCGAGACCCGCATTCTCGTCGTGGATGACGAGGAGAATCTCCGCCGCCTGCTGATCAAGCTCCTCGGTCAGGAAGGCTTCGCGGTCGAGGAAGCGGCGGATGGCGAGGACGGTCTGGCCAAGTACAAGGTCGGCCGCTACGATCTCGTCCTGCTCGATCTGAAGCTGCCCAAGCTCGACGGCCTCAGCGTCCTCCGCGCGATCATGGAGTACGATCCCGACGGCCTGGTCATTCTGATCACCGCCTTCTCCACGATCGATACCGCGATCCAGGCCATCAAGCTCGGCGCCTACGACTACGTGGCCAAGCCCTTCCGCCCGGAGGAGCTCCTGATCGTCGTCAACCAGGCCCTCGAGCGCGGCCGCCTGGTCAAGGAGAACCGGGCGCTGCAGGACGAGCTGATGCGCACCTTCAAGTTCGAGGGGATCGTCGGCGACTCGCCCCGCATGCGCCAGGTCCTGCAGCTCGCCGCGGCGGTGTCGCCCACCGACGCCACGGTCCTGATCTACGGCGAGACCGGCACGGGGAAGGAGCTGCTGGCCCGCTCCATCCATCTGCAGAGCCCGCGCAGCAAAGGCCCGTTCGTCGTCGTGAACTGCGGGGCCATCCCGGAGACGCTGCTCGAAACCGAGCTGTTCGGCCACGAGAAGGGCGCTTTCACCAGCGCCGTGACGAGCCGGATCGGCAAGTTCGAGCGCGCTCAGGACGGGACGATCTTCCTCGACGAGATCGGCGACATGAGCACCGCGATGCAGGTCAAGCTCCTGCGCGTGCTGCAGGAGCGCGTCATCGAACGCGTCGGGGGGAACAAGCCGATCGACGTCAACGCCCGCGTGATCGCCGCGACCCACCGGGACCTGCGCAAGGCGATCGGGGACGGCAGCTTCCGTGAAGATCTCTACTACCGGCTGAGCGTCGTCCCGATCGAGCTGCCCCCGCTGCGGGACCGGCGCGAGGACATCCAGGCCCTGGCCATGCACTTCGTGAACAAGTACGCGGTGGCGTTCAACAAGCGCATCAAGGGCTTCTCCCCGCTGGCCATGAAGAAGCTGCGCGGCCACGCCTGGCCCGGCAACGTGCGCGAGCTCGAGTACACGATCCAGCGCATGGTCATCCTGGCCCAGGAAGAGGTGATCGGGGCGGAGGAGATCTGGCTGGACGAGCAGGGGGCCTCGGCCCCTGTGTTTCCCAAGGCGTTCTCCCTGGACGAGGCCGAACGCCGGCACATCAGCGTGGTCCTGAAGATGACGAACTGGAACCTGGACGAAGCCGGCCGCGTGCTCGGCATCTCCGCGGCGGAGCTGCAGTCCAAGATCCAGGCCCACCGCCTGAGCGAGACCGGATGATGCACCGGATGCGCCGGGGGCGGTTTTTTGTTACCGGACGGCGGCACGGAAGTTGCTCTAGGACGTGGGGCGGCCGCCGGAGCAACTCCATGCCGCGGGCAGGATCGCGAGGTGGCGCGTGGCTGGAAAGCCGAAGGTCCTGATCGTCGACGACGAGGCTCCGATCCGCGACCTCTGCTGCCGCATCCTGGGGCCGGCGTATGATATCGTCACGGCCGGCAGCGGGCCGGCCGCGATCGCCCTCGCCGCGCAGTCCCCGCCCGACCTGCTGCTCACCGACCTCAAGATGCCGGGGATGACGGGCCTGGACGCGGCGCGGCAGATCGTGGCCGCCTCGCCCGACGTCTCCGTGGTAGTGATGACCGGCTTCAGCGAGTTCGACAGCCTCCTCGAGACGGTGCGCTTCGGTGTGAACGGGTTCCTGATGAAGCCGTTCTCGCCGGACGACCTGCGCAAGACGGTCGAGGAAGGGCTGCGCAAAGGCCTCTACTACAAGAAGAACACCCGGCTGCGCTCGCTCACCCCGCTGCTGGACATCCAGGGCACGCGCCTGGCCGACGTCGACCAGAGCCGCATGTTCCAGGTGATCACCGAGACCGTGCTGCAGGAGCTGGAGGCCGACGAGGTGACCCTGGTCTGCGTGGACGAGGAAGGCGGCGAGGTCGTGGTGGCCGCGTCGGGGAACGGCCGGGCCGCGGTCGTGCCGCAGGCCGCGAACGGCGACACCTCCGCCTACTGGCGCGTGCGCGCCGACGAGCTGGCCCGCGAGGCCGCCGCGGCGGGAGAGGGCGGGGGCGGGGGCTCGACGCTCTCGCTGCCGCTGCAGGCCGGGGAGACGGTGCTCGGCGTGCTCAGCGTGCGCCGCACCCGGACGCCCTTCAGCCCCTCCGACCGCGACATGCTGCGTCTGATCTGCGCGCAGGGCGCCATCGCCATCGAGAACATCCGGCTGTTCAAGCGTCTGCGCCGCTCCTACTGGAACACCGTGTACGCCCTGGCCGCCACGGTCGAGCTGCGGGACCATCCCACCCGCGGGCACTCGGACCGCCTCGCCCAATACGCGGTGACGATCGGCCGCCGGCTCGGGCTGCCCGTGGAGCGGACTGAGGATCTCAAGATCGCCGCGCTGCTGCACGACATCGGCAAGATCGGCATCGGCGACGGCATCCTGCTCAAGCCCGGCGACCTCACCACCGAAGAGTACGACTGGATGAAGACGCACACCCTGATGGGCGCCAGGATCCTGGCCATGGCCGACTTCTCGCCCCGCGTCGTGGAGGCGGTGCTGTTCCATCACGAGCGGTGGGACGGCACGGGCTATCCCCTGGGGCTGCAGGCGGAGCAGATCCCGATCGAGGCGCGCATCCTCACTGCCGCGGACGCGCTCGAGAGCATGACCAGCGCGCGCAGCTACCGCGCCGCGCTGCCCATCGAGCACGCCGTCGGGGAGCTGGTGCGCGGCCGCGGGACGCAGTTCGACCCCAGCATCGTGGACGCCCTGCTCGCCTGCCTGCGTGCCGGCGAGCTCACACCCCTGTCGGCGGGGACGCCGTCCGCGGCCGCGGGCGCGAGCTGAGCCGGGAGCGACGAGATGGACCACCGACTGCGCGCCTCCGCCGAAGCCAGGCCCCTGCTCCAGCAGCGCATGGTGCCCAAGCTGATGCTGGTGAACTCGCTGCTGGTCCTGCCCATCAATCAGATGCTGGCGCGCGTCGAGCAGGAGCTCAGCGAGAACCCCGCCCTCGAGCTGGACGAGCACTCCGCGGCGGACACCACGGAGTGGACCGCGGACGAGGGCGTATCCCTCACCTCCTGGACCCCGGACGACGAAGAGCTCGACCCGTACCAGCGCATGGCCGCGCCGGTGTCGCTGCAGGAGCATCTGATCATGACGCTGCAGGCCCAGGGCCTGTCGCCCCGCGACCATGCCATCGGTGAGCGGCTGATCGGCTACGTCAACGAGAACGGCTACCTCGAGGCGACCATCACCCAGGTCGCCCAGGAGATGAGCGCCGCGGAGGAGGAGGTCGAGGCGGTGCTGGGCCGCATCCAGCGCTTCGAGCCCCTCGGCGTCGGCGCCCGCACGGTGGAGGAATGCCTGCTGCTGCAGCTGCGCGTGATGGAGCCCTCCGAGGCCAACCGGCTGGCCCAGCGCATCCTCGAGGGACACCTCGCCGACCTGGCCGCGCACCGCTTCGAGGTAGTGGCCCAGCAGCTGGGCGTGAAGGCGGCCGCGGTCCGGGAGGCGCACGAGTTCGTCAAGGCCACCTGCTATCCGTATCCCGGCGAACGGTACCGCCTCGAGCGCGAGGACGGTACGGTGCGCCCGGCCGAGCTGGCCCGCCCGGACTTCATCATCCGCCGCACCGAGGACGGCTTCGTGATCGAGGCGGTGCGCACGGACGCCTTCCTGCTGCGGGTGAACACCTTCTACGAGGACCTGCGCCGGCAGATGCGGCGGGCGTCGTCGGGCTACTCCGACGAGTCCCGCGAGCACGTGCGCGACTACGTGACCCGGGCGAAGATGTTCATCGAGGCCGTGCAGCGGCGCAACTGGACGCTGGGCAACATCGTCCAGGCCATCGTGCGCACGCAGTGGGAGTACATCGAGCGGGGGGACGCGCACCTCAAGCCCCTGACCAAGGCCATGGTCGCCGCCGAGCTGGGGATCAGCGAGTCCACGGTGAGCCGCGCCCTCGACGGCAAGTTCGTGCAGATGCCCGCCGGGCGGGTCGTGAGCTTCGACATCTTCTTCGACCAGTCGCTGCCGGTGAAGGACCGCATCCGGGAGATCGTCGCCGCGGAGACCCGGCCGCTCACCGACGAGGAGATCGCCCGCCTGCTGACCCAGGAAGGGATGAAGATCGCCCGGCGGACCGTCACGAAATACCGCGAAGAGCTGTCCATCCCGCCCTCCACGACCCGGCACGCGAACGGGGCGGGGCCCCTGCCTCCCGCCGCGCCCTGAACCCCTGGCATCCCCCTTGCTTCTATCTTGTGTGGAGCCGAATTTCCACTCACGGGGGATGATCCGGATGTCTCACAAGACGCACGACCTGCGGTACGATGTGCACGCCGGGGCGGGGGAGGAGCTGGCGCTCGCCGCCGGCGAGCTCGCCGTGCAGCTGGAGCTCGTCAAGCTGTCCGACGAGGAGCTGCCCCTCGGCGTGGCCTACCAGCGGTTCCTCGACACCGTCCACCGCGTCATCGCCTTCGACCACGGCACGCTGTACGTCACGGAGTGGGGCAGCGGGAGGCTCGTGCCGGTGGCCGTGCGCGGCAACCGGATCGAGCTCGCGGACCGCGTGCGCTTCGCCCGCGGCCGCGGGCTGTCGGCGTGGGTGGCGCAGGAGGGGCGCCCGGTCGTCATCCCGAATCCGGATGCCCGTCCCGAGCGCTCGCCGTTCCAGGATGGCGGGCTGCGCGCGTTCCTCGCCTTCCCGCTCGTGCAGAACGGCACCGTGGCCGGCGTCCTGGCCCTGGCCCGCGCCGATCGCACGGTCGCCCCGGAGGAGTACGCCTCGCTGGCCCGCGCCGCCGACGCGCTGGGGGCCTGCCTGGGACGGCTGCGCCGCACCGCCCGCCTGCGCGAGCTGGTGCAGCAGGATCCCGAGACCGGCCTGCGCGGGGACCACAGCTTCCTCGCGCGCGTGGATGAGGAGCTGCAGCGGGCGCGCCAGCACGCCGTCGACTTCACCGTGGTCCTGGTAGAGCTGGAAGGCGCCGCCGGAAACGGCTGGCCCATCGATGAAGCGATCGCGCGGCGGCTGGCGGGGGCGATGCGCTCCTGCGACCTCGCCGCCTCGCTGGGTCCGCGCCGCTGGGGTCTGCTCCTGGTCGGCGTGAGTCCCGATCGCGCCAAGTCCATCGTGGACCGCGTCACGGACGATGTCCGGCGGAGCGGACGGATGCGCGTGCGCGTGGGCCTGGCCGGCGCAGACGGCGCCGGATCGGCGCAGACGATCCTCGATCGCGCCGCCGCGGCCCTGGAGACCCGCGCGTGACCGACCGGCCGGGGCAAGGCGCGCGCACCGCGGAGTTGTGGCAGCACTTCAAGAGCCGCCGCGACCGCGCCGTGCGGGAGCGCCTGGCCCTCGCCTACCTGCCGCTCGTCCGCGCGCAGGCGCGGCGCATGGCCGGCCGCGTACCGCCCTCCGTCCGGGCCGAAGACCTCGAGGGGTACGGCATGGTCGGACTGCTCGAGGCCATCGACCGGTTCGATCCCGACCGCGGCATCCCGTTCGAGGCCTTCGCGCGCCTGCGGATCCGCGGCGCGATGTACGACTACCTGCGCACGCTCGATCTGCTGCCGCGCGTGGCCCGGGCCGCCGTGCATCACGTGCAGGCCGCCGAGGCGGCGCTGACGCGGAGCCTCGGGCACAAGCCCACCGCGCGCGAGCTCGCCGCGTCCGCGGGGCTGGAGTCGCGGCGGCTGCGCGGGGCCTTGCGCGACGCGGCGGCGGGTATGCCTCTATCGCTGGAGGGTTCGCTGGGCGAGGCCGACCGGCTGTCCGGCGCGCTCGCCCGCGACGCCGGCGGCGACGTGGCCGCGGATCTGGAGCGGGAGGCGCTCGACGCGGCGCTGTGGCGCGCCACGGCCGCGCTGCCGGTCCGGCACAAGGTCGTCGTCGGGCTGTACTACGGCGAAGGGCTGACGCTGGCGGAGATCGGCCGGGTGCTCGGCGTCACCGAGTCCCGGGTCAGCCAGCTCCGCGGCGAGGCGCTGCAGACCCTCCGCACGCACCTGGCGCTGCAGCACTGGTCCGGGGGCGAAGACGGCGTCCCGGCCTGACGGTGAGGATGCGATGGAGCGGCTGGCCACGATCATCAAGGGCCTGAAGGAGCGGTCGGAGGCGAGCGCCGCCCTCCTCACCTCCGCGGACGGGCTCGTCCTCGAAGCCGTGGACGACACGGGGCTGGACATGGAGTCCCTCGCCGCCTACGCCGCCAGCAGCGTGATGGTCTCCGAGCGCATGGGCGAGATGACGGAGTTCGGGGCCCCGGAAGCCGTCGTCGTGTTCTACCGCGGCCACTCCCTCGTGATCAATCCGCTCGGTCCCGTCGTCATCGTGCTGGTCGGCACCGATCGCACGCCGGCCGGGGCGCTGCGGATGTACCTGCGCCGTGCCGCCGCGGAGCTGGCCGCGGCCGTTCAGGATGAGCTGCAGGTCTCTCCGGCGGCATCGCCCAACGGCGCTAAGGCCGCCCCGTCCGTCAAGTCCGCCTGACCATCCGCTCCATCTTCCATCAGGTCGCCATCAGGTGTACCGCGAATCCGCGCTGGGAGTTGCGTCCTATACGCCATCATCCCTGACGTGCTGGCACTGAAGTTGCTGAATAGGGGGGTGGACCCGCTTCGTGCGGGACGCCGCCGCGGCCGACGCCGGGCGGACTGTTGCCAGGGGAGGCAAGGGCAATGAAGACAGCCGGAGAACTGGCCGTGTTCGCGAAGGGGACGGCGCTCACCCTCCTGCTCGTGGCCGTGGCCGCAGGGATCGGGATCAGCGCGCCGGGCGGGAGCCAGACCGTGACCGTGGCCGCGGCGGCCAACATCGACATCACCGTGCCGGCGGCGGCCTCGATCGCCTCGACCGCGCCGGACGC
>DASUAK010000087.1:0-2313 GCA_035763845.1 bacterium
GGCCCTCGGGGCGGGGCCCGGGGATGAGGTCCTCGTCCCCTCGCTCACCTACATCGCCGCCGCCAACGCCGTCCGCTACGTGGGGGCGGAGCCGGTGTTCGTGGACGCCGACCCCGCGACCTGGTGCCTCGATCCGGCGCACCTGGCCGCATCCGTCACGCCGCGCACGAAGGGCATCATCGCCGTCCACCTGTACGGCCACCCGGCGGACATGGACGCGATCAACGCCGCGGCGTCGGCCCGCGGCCTGTGGGTCGTGGAGGATGCGGCCGAGGCGCACTTTGCCCGCTACAAAGGGCGGCCGGTCGGGACCCTGGGGACCATCGGCACGTTCTCGTTCTACGGCAACAAGGTGATCACGTCGGGCGAGGGCGGGGCGATCACCCTGAACGATCCGGCCCTCGAGGCTCGGGTGCGGATGCTGCGCGGGCAGGGGATGGATCCGGAGCGCCGCTACTTCTTCCCGATGGTCGGCTACAACTACCGCCTCACCAACGTGGCGTGCGCGCTGCTATGCGCCCAGCTCGAGCGGCGGGAGCAGCTCGTGGCCCGGCGCCGCCGGGTGTTCAACGGGTACCGCCGGAGGCTGCGGGGCATCCCCGGCATCGGGTTCCAGCCTGTGGCGCCGTGGGCCGAGCCCGCGCCGTGGCTGTTCTGCATCACCGTCGACGAGGAAAAGTACGGGGTCTCGCGCGATGCCTTGATGGACCATCTGGCGAAGGCGGAGATCGAGACGCGGCCGTTCTTCATCCCCATCCACACCCTGCCGCCTTACTCGGAGGCGTCCCGGCGCCGCGGCGACCGCCTGCCCGTCACCGAACGCCTGGGGGCGGCCGGCATGAACCTGCCGACGTACGGCGCGCTCCGCGGCCCGCAGATCGAGCAGGTCGCCCAGGCCGTCCGCGCCGGCCGCGCGGTGCATGCGCGCGGGGCGCGTTGATGCGGATCGTCGAGCTGAGAGAGGGAGGCGCCGCGCTCGCGGCTCCGCTGGCGGAATTCTTCCGGCGGGTCAAGGAGGCAGGGGATGAGGCCCGCTTCCACCCGCACCCCCTGACGCCGGAGGAGGCCGAGCGGCGGGTCCGGTACGAGGGGCGCGACCTGTACTACGCGCTCACCGACGGCGACCGGGTCCTGGGCTACGGCATGCTGCGCGGATGGGACGAAGGGTACGCGGTGCCCAGCCTCGGCATCGCCGTCCACCCCGACGAGCGCGGGCGGGGGCTGGCGCGGCTGCTCATGCTCTTCCTGCACGGCGCGGCCCGGAAGCGCGGAGCGGAGCGGGTCAGGCTGACCGTGGACACGGACAACGACGCGGCGCTGCGCCTGTACCGGGAGCTGGGGTACGCAATGCAGGCGATGGAGGACGGCCGGCTGGAGGGCATCCTCCGGTTGTGAGGCCGCTGCGCGTGTGCATCGATGCCCGCCTCGAGGCGGGCGCCGGGGGCGTCCGGCAGGTGGTGATCGGTCTGGCCCACGGCCTGTCCCGGATCGGCGACGGATCCGAGGAGTACATGTTCCTGGTCCACGAGGGCGAAACGTCCTACCTGGAGCCGTACGTCGCGGGGCCCGCCCGGTTCCTGGCGCTTCCTCCCAAGCCCGATGCGCCGTCCTGGCGCCGGCTCGCGAGGGCGGCGAGGTCCCGGTTGAATGAGGCCGTGCCCGCGGGGCGCCTGCTGTGGGGGAAGGTGCCCGCGTCCCTCTTCAGGCCGGCGGTTCCGAATCCCTCGGACGGGCGGATCGAGCAGGCGGGGGCGGACGTGATGCACTTCACGGCGCAGGAAGCGTTCCTGACCAATGTGCCGAGCATCTACCACCCGCACGACCTGCAGCATCTCCACCTGCCCCAGTTGTTCAGCGCGCGCGAGCGGCGCGACAGGGAGATCCTGTACCGCGCCTTCTGCGAGCAGGCCCGGATGGTGGCCGTTTCCAGCAAGTGGACGAAGTGGGACATCGTGCGGCACTATGGCCTCCCCGATATCAAGGTGCGCGTCGTTCCGCTGGCCCCGCCGATCGCGGCGTACCCGGTCCCCACGGAGCAGGACCTGCGCGCGGTGCGGGAGAGGCTCGCCCTGCCCGACGCCTTCCTTCTCTATCCCGCCCAGACGTGGCCGCACAAGAACCATCTCGGGCTGGTGGAGGCACTGGCGACCCTGCGCAGCGCCCACGGGATCAACGCGCACCTGGTCTGCCCGGGCACGCAGAACGCCTACTTCCCGATCATCGAGCGCCGCGTGCGCGAGCTGGATCTCGCCGACCAGGTCCACTTCGTGGGCTTCGTCTCCCCGCTCGAGCTGCAGGTGCTGTACCGCCTCT
>DASUAK010000088.1:0-3674 GCA_035763845.1 bacterium
GGATGGTCGTCGAGGTAGCCGAAGACGTTCTCGCGCAGCGGCAGCCGCGGGAACTCCGGCACCGCAGCGTCCAGGTAGAGCAGAAAGTCCAGCCCCACCCGCAGCGAAGGGTCGAGCCGCCGGAGCGCCCGCAGATTCCAGTCCCCCAGGCACCCCACCACGACGTTCAGCGCGGTGTTGGCGCGCAGGGGCTCGATCGCCCGCAGGAACCGCCTGCCGTCTTCCGCGCTCAGCGGCTCTTTGTCCTTGAAGTCGATCTGCACCTTCACCGGCCGGCGGTGGCCGCGCAGGATGGCGGCGGCCTCCGACAGCAGCGCCGGCGGCTCGTCCCAGCCGCGCAGGCGGAGGGCCTTCACGCCCGCGGGGGTGAGGGACTGCGCCGGCCCGCTGCCGGTCGTCTCCCGGTCGAGTATGTCGTCGTGGATGAACAGGTAGTCGCCGGCGATGCCGGTCACGTCGAACTCGATGACCTCCGCCCCGCCGTCGAGCACCTCGCGCAGCGCGCTGAGGCTGTTGGGCGGATGGGCGCCGGTGCCCGAGAGCAGCCGGTGGTACTTCAGCAGCACGCGGCGGCCGCCGGATGAAAGGGTGGCGGGCAGCATCACGGCGCCGCCTCCACGCGCCTCCCGGCGCCGTCGAAGAGGTGCAGCCGGACCGGATCGACCCCCAGCGCGACCATGGACCCGGGCGAAGGCCTCGTGTCGGAGACCACCTTCAGCATCCGGCCGCCGACGTCCACCGTGATCAGGACCTGCCGGCCGAGCGCCTCCACGACCACGACGCGGCCGCGGACCGGCCCGCCCATGACGAAGTCCTCCGGCCGCACGCCCAGGGTGCCGCGCCCGGGCGCGACGGGGGAGGGCAGCGGCAGGCGCAGATCGTCGCTCGCGAAGACGCCGTCGGAGAACGCGCCGCCGATCAGGTTCATCGGCGGGTGGCCGACGAAGCCGGCCACGAAGAGGTTGGCCGGGCGGCTGTACAGCTCGTCCGGCGGGGCGAACTGCTGCAGCTCGCCCGTGGAGAAGACCGCGACGCGGTCGGCCATGGCGAGGGCCTCGGCCTGATCGTGCGTCACCAGCACGCTGGTCACGCCGATGTCCAGCTGCAGGCGCCGGATCTCGCTGCGCGCCTGGAGGCGGACCTGGGCGTCGAGGTTGGACAGCGGCTCGTCCAGCAGCAGCACCTGCGGCTCCTTCACCAGGGCGCGGGCGAGCGCGGCGCGCTGCTGCTGGCCGCCGCTCACCTGGCCGGGCCGGCGCTCGAGGAGGTTCGCGATCCCGAGCAGTTCGGCGGTCTGCCTGACCTTGGCCGCGAGCTCGTTCCCGCCCATCTTCTTCAATCGGAGCGGGAAGGCGATGTTCTCGAACAGGCTGAGATGCGGGTACAGGGCGTACGACTGGAAGACCATCCCCACGTCCCGGTCGCGCGGGTGCAGATGCTCCACCCGCCGGTCGGCGAAGTAGATCGCGCCCGCCGTCGGCTGGTAGATCCCGGCGATCATGAGCAGCGTCGTGGTCTTGCCGCAGCCCGACGGGCCGAGGAAGGCCACCATCTCGCCGGCGCGGATGTCGAGGTCGAGCGAGGCGAGCGCCACCACCTTGCCGAAGTGCTTGCTCAGGCCCTCGAGCCGGACGGCGATGCCTTTCATCCTTTCACGCCTCCGCCGTAAATGTTCAGCAGGTAGCGCTGTCCGACCAGGAAGATCACCACCACCGGCAGCGCGTAGACGACCCCCACCGCGGCAACCATGCCGAAGTCGGCGTAGCCCTCGCTGAGGAACGTCTGCAGGAAGTTCGACATCAGCGTCTTCTGGGAGCTCACGATGAGGGTGAAGGGCAGGATGAACTCGCCCCAGGCCGAGAGGAGCGCGAACGTCCCCAGGGCGAGCAGCCCGGGCCGCACCAGCGGCAGGGCCACCTTCCAGAACAGCGGCCAGCGCGACATCCCGTCCACCAGGGCCGCCATCTCCATCTCCCAGGAGAGGTTGTCGAAGAAGCCCTTCATCAGCCAGATGCCGAGGGGCAGCTCCAGCGAAGCCTTGACGAGGATGACGCCGGTCAGCGTATCGAACAGCCCGAGCAGCCGCAGGATGTAGAAGATGGCGATGATCAGGCTCACCGCCGGAAAGGCATGCAGCACCAGGACCAGCCCGAGGTAGAACCGCCGTCCGGGGAACGACATGCGCGAGATGGCGTAGGCCGCCATCGAGGCCACCACGACCTCGATCGCCGCCACCACCACCGCGAACACCAGCGAGTTGAGCAGCGCCACGTGCACGAGCGGGCGGCCCCCCACCCCCTCCCAGATGAAGCGCCAGTTCGCCAGCGACGGCGGGCGGACCGGGATCAGGCCGTGCACGCGGTTGAAGACGCCGGTGAGGAACAGCCAGGCCATGCCCGCGGCGATCGGGACAGTCACGATCAGCAGGACGAGGAGGACCGTGCGCCAGCGCGGGGGGAGCAGCGGCATCAGTTGACCTCGACCTTGGGCTCCGTCACCAGCGCGCGGAAGTTGAAGATGCGCAGGTACAGGAGCGAGACGAGGATGCCGATGACGACGAGGACCGCGGCCATGGCCGCCCCGAGTCCGAACTGCACGTTGCCGAAGTAGTTGGAGAGGGCGAGCTTATAAGCGTGCAGCGCCCACACCGTCGTGGTGTAGAAGCCGGGCCCGCCGTCGGTCAGCAGCAGGATGTACTCGAAGGAGGTGAGCAGCGACAGCGTCTGGTAGGCGGTGACGAACATGATCGGCCAGGTGAGCATCGGCAGCACCACCCGGCGGACCGTCTGAGCGGTCGTGGCGCCGTCCACCGCGGCGGCGTAGAAGAGGTCGTGGGGGATGGCGCGGATCGCGGAGGTGAAGAGCAGCATCCCGAACGAGGCGCCGACCAGGCCGTTGGCCAGGATGATGACGGTCCAGGGCGAGGCGCTGATCCAGTTCCTCGAGACCCCGAGGACGTCACTGACCAGGCCGAAGGGCGCCTCCCGCGTCAGCCCCTGCCAGATGAAGACGTAGACCACGGCCGGCAGGATGCGGGGCAGCAGCCACAGCGCGCGGACCTGCCCGCCGTACCGCTCCCGCACCGAGGTGCTGAGCAGGGCCAGCAGGAGGCCCATGCCCACGTTGAACAGCAGCGTGAAGATGACGTAGCGGGCGGTGTTGCCCATGATCTTGCCGATGAAGGGATCCCCCGCCAGCTCCCGGTAGTTGGCGATGCCCACCCACTTCGGCTCGCGGAAGGTCATGGTCGAGATGTCGGTGAGGGACAGGCCGATGGTCGTGACGACCGGGATGAGGAAGAAGAGCACGATGAGTATCGTCGCCGGGGCGAGGAAGACGGCGGGCATGAGATACCCGCCTCGCCGGCGACGAGGATGGACGGAGGCCTTCCCGGCCACAACGGCCTCGTGGGCCATCGGCAACCAGCCCTCCTGGGAACAGCTCACGGGGGAGGGCAACGAGCGCCCTCCCCCTCCCCCGTGGACTTTACTCGACGATCACCTGATCCCTGATGGTCCGCTGCATCTCGCTGACCACCAGATCGACGCCCTGCTGAGGGGTGACCTGGCCGGACTCGACCGCGGAGAGGCCGCGGTAGACCGCGTCCTGCCACTTCGTGAGGTCGGGATGGGCCGGCGCGAAGGTGGTGTAGTTCAGCAGGTAGCTGACGCTCT
>DASUAK010000089.1:0-4625 GCA_035763845.1 bacterium
CGGGCGGCCAATCTTAACCTTGATGGCGGTGTGGCCTCGCTTGATCTGATCACTTGCCTCCGCCACCATCTTTGGAACGTCATCGAAGTACACTGAAGACGAATAACATGGCACCCGGCTCCGCCCCGCGCCGCCCACCACCTTGTACACCGGAAGTCCCGCCGCCTTCCCGAGGATGTCCCACAGCGCCGTGTCGATGCCGCTGATCGCCTCGAAGACGAACCCGCGATAGTGGCCCCATCCGCGGAGCTGGCGGAACATCTCATCCCACAGCCCCTCGGCATCATGGGGGTCCCGTCCGATCAGCAGGGGCGCCAGCATCTGCTCGACGACGGTCTTCGTCACCTGCGGCGCCTTGCGGACGATGCACTCCCCCACCCCGGTGAGCCCGTCATCCGTGGTGATGAAGACCAGTGTCGCCGAAAACGTCGGGAACGCCCCGATCCCGAACTGGATCGGCTTCTCGAGCGTCCCCGCCAGCATGCGGCATCTGACGTCCTTGACCTTCATCGCCTCCGGGCCTCCTTCAGTTCGGATCCGTCGTGGCCAGCTCGTGCGCGACGCGTTCCACGAAGGTCCAATCGATCGCGTCCTGCTGATCGGCCTTGAAGGCACTCTCCCCGTCTTGCCAGACCGTAACGAGGTCATGGTACGCGTACGCCCGCTCTTGCGCGGACCGCGTTGCATCCTCGATGATCGAGAGCAGCTCTTTCGCCACGGCAGGATGGCGGGTGCCCCGGGCGAGCCAGGCCGCGGCGCTCAGCGCGATCTGCCGGACCTCGTCGGCCGGATCGTTCTGACTCGTCTGGAGCAACGTATCGACGTACGTCTGCAGATCCCAATGGAATGACAAGACGTTAATAGCGATGTATCGGATCGACGGCTCCGGATGATGGAGGAAACCGGCCACCGTCGGCTCTGCTTCCGTCCGAAGCTTCTCGCAGCCGGGGTAGCCTGTCGTACCATGGGCCGCCTCCCCCAGGTCGTGGATAGCGCTGTACAGCTCCTCTCGTGCAACGGCTCCGGCCCGCAGGCGCGCTAGTTCGACGCGGGCCAGATGGTCGGCGATGTGGGGATGCAGGTCCGTCGCGACGCGCACAGGGCTCCCATAGTAGTCGTCATGAACGAAGAGCAGATCCGGGTCCTCCTCGAGCATGTTCGCTACACGGATCAGATCCCCGGCCCTGATCGCCGAGAGGAACGTTCCTGCCTTTGCAGCCTCGGTCGCCATCAGCGGAACATGTCTTTGTCCGGCTCGCGCAGCAGGTGCGTCCGCCCGCCGCCGGCGTCGTAGCGGGCCCCGCGGATCACGACCAGGGGCGTCCCCTCGGCGGCCTGCCCCTGCAGCAGGCTGGCCGCGGCGGCCAGCTCGTCCGCCACGCTCTCGATCGAAGAGTGCAGGACGTAGCCGTAGCGGTCCTCCCGCCCGACGTAGCTGTAGATCGGCTCCAGGCCGGCGGTGCCGATCGCCACGCCGACCGCCCCCTCGCGCCAGGGCCGGCCGTGCGTGTCGTTGATGATCACGGCCACCGACACGCCGGTAGCCTCCGCCACGGCCCGGCGGATGCGCTCCGCGCTCGCGGTGGGGTCCTTTGGCAGGACGCAGACCCAGTCGCCCCCCAATCCAACGTTGCTGAAGTCCACCGCGGCGTTGGCGCAGATGAATCCCAGGCGGTGCTCGGCGATGATCAGGCCCGGGCGGACGCGCACGAT
Source organism: bacterium (assembly GCA_035763845.1). Lineage (GTDB taxonomy): Bacteria > Sysuimicrobiota > Sysuimicrobiia > Sysuimicrobiales > Kaftiobacteriaceae > Kaftiobacterium. The sequence continues at coordinate 1,714 of DASUAK010000089.1, forward strand.
CCCGGCCGACTCGTCCAGGATGACCTGGCACAGGCGCGGATCCTTCTCCGCCTCGACAGCCAGGCGCTCGGCGCGAGGAGTCGGCACGACCTCCGCCAGGTGCACCACCGCGCCCTCCGCCTTGCTGACGACCTTGTGCGCGAGCACCAGGACGTCGCCCGCGCGGAGCTCCAGCCCGGCGGCGCGGCAGACGTCCCGGATCGCCGCCGCCAGGTCGGTCCCCGGGCGCACGTCCGGGAACCCCTCGGGCACCCAGGCTGTCAGCGTCCGCACGGATGCTCCCGGCTCACCGCTCACGAGGCCGGCGGCGGTCCGGCCACCGCCAGCGAATAGGCATCCAGGGAGAAGCGCCGCGCGGCCGCGGTGATCGCCTCCCGCGTCAGAGCGCGGATGATGCCGGGGTAGCGGACCAGATAGTCGAGCCCCAGGCCGTACAGCTCCATGTCGGCCAGCGTCTGCGCGATCCCGCCGTTGGTCTCCAGCCGAAGGGCGATCGAGCCGATCAGGAAGCTGCGCGCGTCGCTCAACTCCTCCTCCGTCGGCCCGCTCGCCTGGAAGGCGCGGATCTCCTCCAGGATGCTGTCCACGGCGCGCTCTTCGTTGCGCGGGTTGACGCCGGCGCGGACCCACCACGGCCCGGGCAGGAGCCCGGCGCGGAGGTCGCTGTAAGCGTAGTAGGCCATCCCCTGCCGCTCGCGGACGCTGTCCCCCAGCCGGCCCATCATCCCGATCTGCCCGAGGATGAGGTTGGCCATCATCACATCATAGTACGTAGGGTCGGTGCGCGACGGCCCCGGGATGCCCAGGACGATGTCGGACTGGATCTTCCCGGACAGCCGCTGCTCGTCACGCCGCGGAGCGGACGGCAGCACCACCGGCGCCGCCGGCGGCGCCGACCAGACGCCCTCGCGCGGCCATCCCGAGAAGAGCTGTGTGGTCATCTCCAGCGCCTCGCCCGGCGGCAGATCGCCCACCAGGGCGAGGATCGCCGCCTCCGGGCGGTAGTGCCGGCGGTGAAAGACGAGCAGGTCGTCGCGGGTGAGGCGCTCGACCGCGGCCGGCTCTCCCTCCACCATCCGGGCATGCGGATGGCCGGCCGGATACATCAGCCGGCGCCAGATCCGCTCGGCGACGACCCGCGTATCCTGCGCCGTGACGCGCAGACCCGTCAGCATCTCGCCGCGGACCTTCTCCACCTCGTCGGGTGGGAAGGCCGGATGCATCAGCAGATCCCCGACGATGGCCAGGGCTTCTGCCGCGTCCTCGCGCAGGACGCGGAGCCCCACGGCCACCACCTCGGCGGTCGAGAACACAACAAGGGAGGCGCCCATGCCCTCGATCGTCTCGGCGATCTCCTGCGAGGACCGGGTCTGCGTCCCCCGCTGCAGCATCGCCGCGGTGAAGCGGGCCAGTCCGCTGTGCTCGCCGTCGAAGACGGCCCCGGCCCGGACGTACCCGTGCAGGGCCACCATACCGGAGCGCGGCTGCTCGTGGGCCAGCACGACCAGCCCGTTGGACAGCTCGCTGCGGGTGATGGTCTCCGGCCTGAGCGCGATCTCGGCGGCGCCGGCGCGCGCGCCCGCCATCTCCGGACGGTCCCCGCCCGCGCCCGTCGCCCAGAACGTCCCCGGATGGAAGGCGGCGGCGTGCACGGCGGCGGCGCCCGAGCTTCCCGCCTCGGGCAGGTACCATCCCGTCGTGCGGTTGCGCTCGCGGAAGTAGCGGGAAGCCGCCGCGGTAACCTCGTCTGCGGTCACCCGGTCGATCCGCTCGAGCAGCCGCGGGAACGCCTCGACCCCGTCCACGGAGGCGAAGGCGCCGAGGGCCAGCGCCGTCCGGTACACACCGTCCTGCGCGAAGACAAACTGCGCGCGGGCCTGCTTCTTCATCTTGGCCAGCTCCGCCTCGGCGACCGGCTCGCGGGCCAGGCGGTCCAGCTCGGCAAGCGTGCGTTCCTCGATCGCCCGCACGTCGACGCCCGCCCTGGCGGTGGCGACGACCCGCAGCAGCGTCGGGTCCGCCGCCGGGATGAGAGAAGTCGTGACGTCGCTGGCCAGCTGCGTCTCCACGAGGGCGCGGTACAGCCGCGAGCTGCGCCCGCCTCCGGCCTGGTCGAACGGCACGATGCTCTTGAAACCGGAAAGCAGCCCGTCGATGACGAGCAGCGGGGCGAGATCGGCGTGCGAGGCCTCCGGCACGTGATAGGCCAGATGGAGGTACGCCGTGGCGCCGCCGGCCCGCTGCAGGACGACCCGCCGCTCACCCTCCTGCTCGGGCTCGCGCGCCCGGACCGCCGGAACGGCGGGCCCCGGCACGATGGATCCGAAGGCGCCTCGGATGAGCTCGAGCGTCCGGTCGGGGTCGAACGCCCCCACGGCGACCGCGATGGCGTTGCCGGGATGATAGTACGTCCGGTAGTGGCCGTACAGGTCGTCGCGGGTGATGGCCCGCAGGTCGTCTTTCCAGCCGATCACCGGGATGCGGTACGGGTGGATCTTGTGGGCGGCGGCGTCCACCTCTTCGCGCAGCAGGTAGCTCGGGAAGTTCTCGCTGCCCTCGCGCTCGGCGATGATCACGGTGCGCTCGCTGGCCACCTCGTCCGGGTCGAAGATGGTGTTGGCCATGCGGTCCGCCTCCAGCTCGACGGCGACGGCCAGGTGCTCCGCCGGCATGACCTCGTGGTACGCGGTGTAGTCCTTCCAGGTGAAGGCGTTCCACCGTCCGCCCAGGCGGTCGATGTACCGGGTCAGGGTGCCCTTCGGGTGCGTGGGCGTGCCTTTGAAGAGGAGGTGCTCGACCCAGTGCGAGATGCCGGTGATCCCGGGCATCTCGTTGCGGCTGCCCACACGGTACCACACCCAGAACGTCGCCACCGGCGCGGTGTGCGACTCGAGGAGGAGGACCTGCAGGCC
>DASUAK010000090.1:0-7214 GCA_035763845.1 bacterium
GTGTCGAAGCGCCGGCCCTTATAGAGGTAGCCGTCGACGGTGAAGAGCACCGCCGGCTCCACCTGGCCGAGGCGGTCGAGCGCGGCGGCGGCGCCGATGTCGGTCGCGCACGAGGCCCACACCGCCCCCAGGCTCGTCGCCGCCAGCATGGCGACCGCCGTCTCGATGAGGTTGGGCATGTAGGCCGCCACGCGGTCGCCCGGGCGCACACCCAGCTCCCGCAGACCGGCGGCCACGCGCGACACCTCCCCCCGCAGCTCCGCGTGGCTGAGCGCCTCCCGCCGCCCCTCCTCGCCCCGGAAGATCAGGGCCGGCCGCGCGTCGTCGTGGCGGAGCAGGTGCCGGGCGAAATTCAGGCGCGCCCCGGGGAACCAGGCCGCGCCGGGGAAATGCGCGAGGTCGTCCACGACGGCGGTGTATGGATGGGAGGCGTCGATGCCGGCGAACTCCCACACCGCCGCCCAGAACTCGGGCAGGTGCGCCACCGACCAGGCCCACAGATCGGGATAGGAGCGCAGGCCGGTCCGGTGGGTGTGGTTGACCCGATCCATGAAGGCGGTGATGTTCGCCCGCTGCCTGACTCGCTCGCCGGGCTGCCACAGGGAAGCCTTCATCGCCATACCTCTTCCCCCACTATAGCCCCGCGGCCCTCCCGGAGGCGTCCGCGCGGCTCCGGCGAAGCCAGTCAGCAGATCCCCACGATCGGCGCGAGGAGTGAGACGTCATGGCGGTGCAGCAGGTGGAGCGCAAGCTGTACATCGGCGGCCGGTGGACGGGCGGCGGCGAGGCGATCCCGGTCCGGAACAAGTACTCCGGCGCGGTGATCGGGACCGTTCCCACCGCCGCGCGCGAGGACGTGGACGCCGCGATCGGGGCGGCCGACGCCGCGGCGCGGATGATGGCCGAGATGCCGGCCCATAAGCGGGCATCCGTCCTCCAGGCGACGGCGGGGATCATCCAGGCGCGGCGGGAGGAGTTCGCCCGCACCATCGCGGCGGAGGCCGGCAAGGCGCTCAAGTTCGCGCGCGTGGAGGTGGACCGCGGCGTCAGCACCTTCACCTTCGCGGCCGAAGAAGCGAAGCGGCTGCACGGGGAGACCGTCCCCCTGGATGCGTCGGAGGCGGGGGAAGGCTACTTCGGCTTCTTCATCCGCCGGCCGGTGGGCGTTGTCGCGGCGATCGCGCCCTTCAACTTCCCGCTGAACCTGGTCGCGCACAAGGTCGCCCCCGCCCTCGCCGCGGGCAACACGGTCGTGCTGAAGCCGGCGTCCTGGACCCCGCTGACTTCGGTGCTGCTCGTGGAAGCGCTGATCGAGGCCGGGCTGCCGGCCGGGGCGATCAATCTCATCACCGGACCCGGGCGCACCGTCGGCGACTGGCTGGTGGCCGACGAGCGCGTGGCCAAGGTAACCTTCACCGGCAGCGCCGACGTCGGCCGCCAGATCATCGCCCGCGCCGGCATCAAGAAGATCACCCTGGAGCTCGGCAACACGTCGCCGGTCATCGTCGCGCCCGACGCCGACCTGGAGTTCGTGGCCAGGCGCTGCGCGGTGGGTGCGTACTACAACTCCGGCCAGGTCTGCCTCTCCGTGCAGCGCATCTTCAGCGACCGCGCCATCTACGAGCCGTTCCTCGAGCGCTTCACGCAGGCGGCGCGCGGCATGATCGTGGGCGACCCGCTCGACGAGCGGGTGGACGTAGGCCCGATGATCGACGAGGGCGAGGCGGTGCGCATCGAGGGCTGGGTGGGCGAGGCGGCCGCGGCGGGGGCCACGGTCACCGCGGGCGGGCGGCGGGAAGGCCCCATGTACTGGCCGACCGTGCTGACGAACGTGCGGCCGGAGATGAAGGTCGTCTCGCAGGAGGCCTTCGCCCCCGTGGCCTCGGTCATCGCCTACGACGACTTCGAAGAGGCGCTGCGCCAGGCCGACGCCACGCCCTACGGGCTGCAGGCCTCGGTCTTCACCAAGAACCTCGACCGGCTCTTCCAGGCGATGCGCTGGCTCAACTTCGGCGGCATCATCGTCAACGACACCTCCGCCTTCCGCGTGGACCATATGCCCTACGGCGGCAACCGCCAGAGCGGCGTCGGCCGTGAGGGCGTGCGCTACGCGATGGAGGAGATGACCAACATCCAGATCGTGGCGATCCGCAAGGGCTGAGCCGACCGACCGAGCGGCCCGGGATGAGTCCCGGGACGGCAGCAGGCAACCTCCGCGCCGCCGTGTAATACCGATTCGTATCCATGGGCACCCGGTATTTCGGCGAGCGCGTCAGGCGCAGCGAAGATCCCCGGCTCCTCACCGGAGGCGGGATGTACGTGGACGACATCAGGCTGCCGGGCGCGGCGCACGCCGCCTTCCTGCGCAGCCCGCATGCCCACGCCCGGGTTCTTCGCATCGACGTGAGCCGGGCGACGAGCGCTCCGGGCGTGGTGGCCGTGTACACCCGCCCCGATCTGCCGGCATCGCTCGCCGAGCCGCTGCCCAAGCTCATCCCGCATCACGCCCTCATCCACCACAAGACGCAGTACGCGCTCGCTCCGGAGAAGGTCCGGCACGTCGGCGAGCCGGTGGCGATGGTCGTCGCGGAGAGCCGTTACCTGGCGGAGGATGCGCTCGACCTGATCGACGTCGAGTACGACCCGCTCCCTCCCGTCGTGGACCTGACCCAGGCGGCCCAGCCGGATGCGCCGCTGGTCCATGAGGACATGGGCACGAACATCTGCGCCCACTACACGCAGCGGGTGGGCGATCCCGAGGACGCCCTGGCGCGGGCGGCCCATGTCTTCACCGAGCGGTTCGTGATGGACCGCGGCACCGCGGCGCCGATGGAGTGCCGCGGGGTCGTCGCGCGCTGGGAAGGCCGCATGCGCCAGCTGACCGTGTGGGACAGCACCCAGGCGCCGATCCCCATCCGCAACGGCCTGGCCCGGCTGCTCGGGCTGCCGCAGGCGAACGTGCGCGTGATCGCCCCCGACATCGGCGGCGGGTTCGGCCCGAAGATCATGATGTTCTATCCGGAAGAAGTCCTCGTCCCGTGGGCGGCGATGCAGCTGGACCGCCCGGTAAAGTGGATCGAGGACCGGCGCGAGAACTTCGCGGCGATGAATCAGGAGCGGGAGCAGATCCATGTCGCGTCCATCGCGGTCGACAGCGATGGACGCATCCTGGGAGTCCGTACAGACTTCCTCTATGATTCGGGGGCGTACATCCCGTACGGCATCATTGTCCCCATCGTGGCGAGCACGACCCTCGTCGGCCCCTATCACATCCCCAACTACCACTGTGAATTCAAGGCGGTCTTCACCAACAAGACCATCGTCAGCCCCTACCGCGGGGCGGGCCGGCCGCACGGCGTCTTCGTCATGGAGCGGCTTCTGGACCGTGTGTCACGGGAGCTGAAGATCGACCGCGCGGAGGTGCGCCGGCGGAACTTCATCCAGAGCGACGCGTTCCCCTACGACACCGGGCTCATCTACCAGGACAACGCGCCGCTCATCTACGACAGCGGCGACTACCCGGCGACCCTCGAGAAGGCGCTGGAGATGATCGGCTATGCGGATTGGCCGAAAACAAAGGCGGCCGCCCGGCAAGCCGGGCGGCGACTCGGGCTCGGCATCGCCTGCTACGTGGAAGGCTCCGGCATCGGCCCCTACGAGGGATGCCGCGTCACCGTGGAGCCCTCGGGCAAGGTGTTCGCGGCGACCAGCGTGGGCACGCAAGGTCAAGGACACTACACCTCCTTCGCCCAGATCGTGGCCGACGCGCTGACGGTGCGGGTGGAGGACGTGACGATCGTCACCGGCGACAGCGGCGCCTTCTCGTGGGGCACCGGCACCTTCGCCAGCCGGGCCGCCGTGGTGGCCGGGAGCGCGGTGCACCTGGCGGCGCAGGCCGTCCGGGAGAAGGCGCTCAAGGTCGCCGCCACCAGGCTCGAGGCGCGGGTGGAAGACCTGGAGCTGGCCGACGGGAAGGTCTTCGTCCGCGGCACACCGGGCCGCGCGTTCGCGCTCGCCGAGATCGCGGTCGCGGCGAACCCCCTGCGCGGGACCATCCCCGAGGAGTGGGAGCAGCCGGGGCTGGAGGCCAGCCGCTACTTCGCGCCGCCCCGCGGCACCTTTCCGAACGGCGCGCACGCCTGCGTGATCGAGATCGACGACCGGACGGGGATGCTGAAGGTCCTGCGGTACGTCGTGGTGCACGACTGCGGCCGCGTGATCAACCCGCTCATCCTGGACGGGCAGATCCGCGGCGGCGTCGCCCAGGGGCTGGGCGGGGCCTTCTACGAGAAGCTCGTCTACGACGAGCAGGGCCAGCTCTTGACGCAGACCTTCATGGACTACCTGCTGCCGACCGCCACCGAGGTGCCCGACGTCGAGATCGGGCACCTGGAGACCCCGAGTCCCCTGAACCCGCTCGGCGTGAAGGGCGCCGGGGAGGCCGGCGTCATCCCGGTGGGGGCGCTGATCGCCCAGGCGGTGGACGACGCGCTGGATGATCTCGGCGTGCGGGTCACCGAGATGCCGCTGTCACCGAGCCGCCTCCTCGAGATCATCCGCGCCGGCGAGCCGGCGGCCGCTCGATGAAGCCGGCCCCGTTCCGCCACGCCGCCCCGCGGTCCCTCGACGAGGCCCTCGCCCTGATGCGCCGCTACGGGGCGGAGGGGAAAGCGCTCGCCGGAGGGCAGAGCCTTGTGCCCCTGCTGAGCATGCGGCTGGCGCGACCCGGAGTGCTCGTCGACCTGAATCGCGTGCGCGCCCTCGACTACATCAAGAACGGCACAGGCGCGAAGAACGGCAGGGAGGTGCGGATCGGCGCGATGACCCGGCAGCGCACTGCCGAGCTGTCGCCGGTGGTTCGCGAGCAGCTGCCGCTGCTGGCGGAGGCCCTGCGCTACGTCGGTCATCCCCAGATCCGCAACCGGGGAACGGTGGGGGGCAGCATCGCCCACGCCGACCCATCCGCGGAGCTGCCGGCCGTGCTGAGCGTCCTGGGCGGGAGCGTCGTGCTGCAGAGCGCCCGCGCGACGCGCACCCTCAAGACCGATGCCTTCTTCCTCAGCTACCTGACCACGGCGATGGCGGAAGATGAGCTGCTCGTCGAGATCCGCCTGCCGGCGCACGCCGGGCGAGGGACCGCGTTCATGGAGGTGGCGCGCCGCCACGGTGACTTCGCGCTGGCCGGCGTCGCCGTCGTCATGGAAACGGCGAACGCACGAGCCCGTTCCGTCCGCATGGCCTTCACCGGTGTCGGACCGGTGCCGGTGCGGGTAGAAGAGGCGGAGATCGCCGTCACGGATCGGCCGCTGACCGCCGCGGTCTTCGCCGAGGCCGGCCGCATCGTTGCCGCCCGGCTGGAGCCGGACAGCGACATCCACGCCACCGCCGAGTACCGGAAGGCGGTGGCGGGAACGCTCGCCGAGCGCGCGCTCCATCTCGCCGCGACGCGCGCCGGAGGCGCCACGGTATGAAGACGGGCCGGTCGAAAGGCAAGACCGTGCGCGCTCCGGGAGGAAACGGCGCCAGGCGTGCCGGCGCGGAACGGCACGCGCCCGTGGAGCGGCGCGCGATCACCGTTGCGGTGAACGGGACGGCGCACACCCGGGACGTGGACGTGCGGAAGACGCTCGCCGACTTCATCCGGGAGGACGTCGGGCTGACCGGCACGCACCTGGGCTGCGAGCACGGCGTGTGCGGCGCCTGCACCGTCCTGCTGGACGGGCAGGCCGTGCGCAGCTGCCTGCTCTTCGCGGTGCAGGCCGACGGGGCTGAGATCACCACCGTGGAGTCCCTCGGCACACCCGAGCGGCTGCACCCGCTGCAGGAGGCGTTCCGCGAGCACCACGGCCTGCAGTGCGGCTTCTGCACCTCCGGCATCCTGATGAGCGCGATCGCCTTCCTCCGGGAGACGCCCGACCCCAGCGACGAGCAGATCCGCGAGGTGCTCAGCGGCAACCTCTGCCGCTGCACCGGCTACCAGGGGATCGTCGAAGCGATCCGCGCCGCCGCTCCGCGCATCGCCCGGCGGTGACCCCGCCTTTCAACATCCGCGCACGCACCGTAGGATCGACGGCGGCCCGCCTGCTCGGGGTCCCGCCCGCGGGCCCGGCCGGAGCGGAAGAACCCGCGACGGGCGCGGTCCCGGCGGGCATCGTCGCCGCGACCTTCGAGCGTTCGTGCTACCTCGACCTGAACGGGCGCATCTTCGCCCTGGTCCTGCCCGATCTCCTCAACGGCCCCATCAACGTCGTCATCTCCTGGCGGAAGGGGTTTGCCTTCAGCGATCTGCGCCCGGGGGATGAGGTGCACCTCGACCTCCGGCGGGCGACCCTGTGGCCCGCGGAGCTCCGGCCGCTCGACGCCGGTGGGCTGGCGGCCGCTCGAACACGCATCTCCGTGGTGGAGACAGTGCTCGCCGCGGCTCCGGCGGAGAGCCTGGCGCAGCCCGATGAGCAACCCTGGCGGGCGGCCGAGGCGATGTCCGGTTTCGCGGAGGGACTGCGCACGGGGGATGAGGAGGTGCTGCGCGAGGCCGCCTCGCGCCTGGCGGGGCTGGGACCGGGGCTGACCCCTTCAGGCGATGACGTGCTCACAGGCGCCATGACGGCCCTGACGCTGGTCCGGGGAGATGCCTCGTCCGGCCTGCGCCGCGCGATCCATGAGGCGGCATCCCCCCGGACGACGCGGGTGAGCGCGGCCTACCTCGAAGCCGCCTCGCGGGGTGAGGCCGGCGAGGCATGGCACCACCTCAGGGACGCCCTCGCGGGACGAGCGCGGAAACCGTCGCCCGAGGAGGCGGAGCCGGAAGGCGCGCGCGTCGCAGGCATCGCTGTCCTATCGGCGGAGGCGGAGGCCGCACGGGTCGAAACCGCGGCCCGGCGGGTCATGGACTTCGGCGAGACCTCCGGGGCGGACATGCTGGCCGGATTCGTCCTCGCCTTCCGGGCGGCAGCCGCCGGATGAGGGCGGCGAGATGACGGAGGCGGGCGCGCGGTGACCGAGGCAGGCGGGAAGCTGCGGGGCTACCTGGCCGTGACGGGCGCGGCGACGCTGTGGGGCATCTCAGGCGTCGTGGCCAAGTCGCTCTTCAACCGGCAGGTCGAGCCCTGGACCGTGATCGAGATCCGCCTCACCGCGGCGTTCGTCCTGCTGCTGACCGTGCTCGCCCTGCGGCGCCATCCCCTGCGCGTGCGGGCCGGCCACCTGCCGCTGCT
>DASUAK010000091.1:0-8031 GCA_035763845.1 bacterium
CCGGCGCAGCGGGACTTCCTGACCCGTCTCGCCGGCGTCGTGGCCGAGCGGGACGGCTGGACCGGGGAGGCGCTGCACGAGCGCATCCACGCCCTGAAGACCGAGATGGGCCTGCCGTCCAAGGACGCGTTTGCCGCCATCTATCTGGTGTTCCTCGGCAAACCGTCGGGGCCGCAGGCGGGATGGTTCCTGGCCTCGCTCGACCGGGCGTTCGTGCTGGCCCGGCTGCGCGAGATCTCCGGAGGGGTGCGCGAGTGAGCGAGCCGATCGTCGTGCTGGTGTTCGCCAACCTCGAGGAGCGGCACGTCGCCCAGCTCCAGGCCGTCGATCCGAGGATCCGGGTCGCCTTCGCCACCGACCTGGCCAAGGCCATCGAGCAGGCCCCGAAGGCGGAAGTCATGGTCGGGTGGAACGTGCCCCGCGAGGCGGTGCGGCGCGCCCCGCACCTGCGCTGGATCCACTCCACCGCCGCCGGGGTGGATCAGCTCCTCCATCCGGAGGTGCTGGAGCGGGACATCGCCGTGACCAGCAGCAGCGGCATCCATCAGCCCCTGGTGGAGCACGTCTTCGCCCTGATGCTGGCTCTGACCCGCCGCGTGCAGATCGCCGTCCGCAACCAGGTCCGCCGCCGCTGGGAGCGGCGTGAGGCGGTGGGGGACGAGATCCGGGGCAAGACGCTCGCCATCTTGGGGCTCGGCACGATCGGCGTGGAGATCGCCGAGAAGGCCCGCGTCTTCGGGATGCGGGTCATCGGCACCAAGCGCACGCCGGCGGAGCTGCCCCACGTCGACCGGGTGTACCCGCCCGAGGAGCTGCGCGAGGTGCTGCATCTGAGCGATGTCCTCGTCATCGCCCTGCCGCTCACCGACGATACCCGCAAGATGATCGGCGAGCGGGAGCTGCGCGCCATGAAGCGCTCCGCGCTGCTCATCAACATCGGCCGGGGGCCGATCGTGGACGAGCCCGCGCTGGTGCGGGCTCTGCAGGAGGGGTGGATCGGCGGCGCGGGGCTCGACGTCTTCGAGCGCGAGCCGCTCCCCGCGGACAGCCCGCTGTGGGCGATGGAGCACGTCATCGTCACGCCGCACGTCTCCGGCGCTTGGCCGGGCTACCTGGACGCCGCCGTGCCGCTGCTGTGCGACAATCTCCGGCGCTACCTGGACGGCGCGGCGCTCCGGAACCTGGTCGACAAGGAGCGCGGCTATTAGTAGCATGGAGTGCAGAATCCCCCGCGACGTGAGGAGGATGGTCCGTGAAGGCGACTCCCGCTGAGCGCATCCGCAACGTCGCCGTGGTCGGTCACGGCGGCACGGGGAAGACCTCCCTGGTGGAGGCGATGCTCTTCCTGGCGAAGGCGATCGACCGCCTCGGCCGCGTGGACGACGGGACGGCGACGACGGACTTCGATCCGGAAGAACAGCGCCGGCGCCACACCATCAACGCCTCGCTCGCCCCGCTCGAGTGGAAGGATCACAAGGTGAACGTCATCGACGCGCCGGGCTATCCCGACTTCGTCGGCGAGGTCGTCGCCGCGCTCCGCGTCGTGGAGGGAGCGATCGTTGTCGTGGACGCCGTGGCCGGCGTCCAGGTCCAGACGGAGGTGGCCTGGAAGCACGCCGATGCCGCGGACGTGAGCCGGATCGTGGTCCTGAACCGGCTCGACCGCGAGAACGCCCGCTTCGACGCGGCCCTCGAGTCGCTGCGCAGGCGGTTCGGCACCAAGGTGGCGCCGATCCAGATCCCGATCGGCAGCGAGGCCTCCTTCGCCGGGATCGTCGACCTGCTCGAGATGAAAGCCTACACCTTCAAGAACGGCGACGTCACCGCCGGCGAGGTGCCGGGGAACCTGAAGGCCGCGGCCGAGGCCGCGCGGGAGAAGCTGGTCGAAGCGGCCGCGGAGACCGACGACGCGCTGACCGAGAAGTACCTGGAGAACGGCGAGCTGACCCAGGACGAGCTGATGCACGGCCTGCACGCCGGGGTCAAAGCCGGCACCCTCATCCCGGTGCTGTGCGCGGCGGGGGGGCGCCAGGTCGGCGTGCGGATGATCCTCGACACGGTGGTCTCGCTGCTGCCGGGCCCCGTGGAGCGGGCCGAGATCACGGCGTCGGACGGCAAGCAGCAGCCGGTGCGGCTGGCGCCCAAGGCGGACGGCCCGCTGGCCGCGCTCGTCTTCAAGACCGTCGCCGATCCCTACGTCGGTAAGCTGTCATACTTCCGCGTTTACAGCGGGACGCTGCGCTCCGATCTGCCGCTGGTCAACGCGAGCAAAGGCAAGCCCGAGCGCATCGGCCAGGTGTACTTCATCCGCGGGAAGCAGCAGGAGGCCACCCCGCAGGTGGGCGCAGGGGACATCGGGGCCGTGGCCAAGCTCGCCGAAACGGGCACAGGCGACACGCTGGCCGGCAAGGACGCGCCGCTCGTCCTTCCCCCCGTGGCGTTCCCGCAGCCCGCCATCTCGATGGCCATCGAGCCCAAGAGCAAGGGCGACGAGGACAAGATGGGTTCCTCGCTGCAGCGGCTGGCCGAGGAGGATCCCACCTTCCGCGTGCACCGCTCGGCCGAGCTGAAGCAGACCGTGATCTCGGGCATGGGGGAGTCGCATCTCGAGATCATGGCCGACCGCCTGCGCCGGAAGTTCAGCGTGGACGTCGTCCTGCATCCGCCCCGGGTGCCCTACCGGGAGACGATCAAGAAGAAGGCCAAGGCGCAGGGGCGGTACGTCAAGCAGACCGGCGGCCGGGGCCAGTACGGCGTCTGCTTCCTGGATCTGGAGCCGCTCCCGCGGGGCGGCGGGTTCGAGTTCGTGGACAAGATCTTCGGGGCGGCCATCCCCAACCAGTTCATCCCGTCGGTCGAGAAGGGCGTCCGCAAGACGCTGGAGGAGGGGGTGCTGGCCGGTTATCCGTTCGTGGACGTGAAGGTCACCCTCTACGACGGCAAGTACCACGATGTGGACTCCTCCGACATCGCCTTCCAGATCGCCGCCTCGATGGCGTTCAAGGACGCCGCGACGGAGGCCGGGGTCGTGCTCCTGGAGCCCATCGTGGACGTGCGGGTCCGGGTGCCCGACGAGCAGATGGGGGACGTGATCGGCGACCTCAACGCCAAGCGGGGCCGGATCCACGGGATGGAGCCCCAGGGCGACGGACACACCGTCGTTGTGGCCCAGGTCCCCCAGGCCGAGCTCCTGCGGTACGCCTCCGACCTCCGGTCGATGACGGGAGGGCGGGGGACGTTCGAGATGTCCTTCGCGCACTACGAAGAGGTCCCCCCGCCGGTGGCCGACAAAGTCGTGGCCCAGGCCAAGCAGCAGAAGGCGGAGGCCGCGGCCCGCTAGGAACCTCCGGAGGGGAATACGGCTTCTCCCCGGAGCGTTCGGCAGGAGGCTCGGACGGCCCGCCGAACCCTGAACAAGGTCAACGCCGTGGAGGGCCTTATCTCGAGGAGATAGGGCCCTCTCAACTTCCCCTGAGGACTTCATGCGCTACCTGCCGGCCGACATCAAGGATGAGATCCGGCGCCGGGTCGACCTTGTCGATCTGGTGGGCGGACACGTCACCCTCAAGAAGGCCGGGCGCTACTACAAAGGGCTCTGTCCCTTCCATCAGGAGAAGACCCCCTCGTTCTACGTGGACCGGGAGAAGGGCCTGTGGCACTGCTACGGGTGCCAGAAGGGCGGCGATATCTTCTCGTTCGTGATGGAAACGGGCAATCTGGCCTTCAACGAGGCCGTGGAAGTCCTGGCCCGCCGGGCCGGCGTGCAGCTCGAGCGGTCCCCGGAGGCCGCCAAGCAGGCCTCCGAGCGGGACCGCATGTACCGGGCCCTGGAGGCTGCCGCGGTGTTCTTCCGGGAGCAGCTGGCCCATCCCGTCCGGGGGAAGGCGGCCCGGGAGTACATGGAGCGGCGGGGAGTGGACGCCCCGACGGCGGAGCGCTTCCGGCTGGGGTGCGCCCCGAACGCCTGGGACGAGCTCCTCCGGGGCCTGGGAAACAAAGGGTTTCCGCCGGCGTTATTGGAGAAAGCGGGGCTCGCGCAGCTCCGGCAGGCGGGGGACGGGCATTTCGACCTCTTCCGCCACCGCCTGATGTTCCCCATCGTCGACCTCCAGGACCGGGTCGTCGGCTTCGGGGGCCGGGCGCTCGACGGGAGCGAGCCGAAGTACCTGAACTCCCGCGAGACGCCGGTGTTCGCGAAAGGCCGCACCCTGTACGCCCTGAACTGGGCGCGGGACGAGATCCGGAAGCAGGACGAGATCGTGGTGGTCGAAGGCAACATGGACGTGCTCACGGCCCACCAGTTCGGGATCACGAACGCCGTGGCCTCGCTGGGGACCGCGCTGACGGCGGAGCAGGTCCTGACGATGAAGCGGCTGGCCGCACGCGCGGTGATCGTTTACGACGCGGACGCCGCGGGCCAGGCCGCGATGGAGCGCGCGATGGCGCTTTTCGAGGAGGCCGACCTCCCGGTGCGGGTCGCCGTTCTGCCGGCCGGTGATCCGGACGAGTTCCTGCGGAAGCAGGGCGCCGAGGCGTTCCGGCGGCTCGTGGAACGGGCCCTGCCCGTGTTCGAGTACCAGATGGCGACGGCCGCCGCGCGGCACGACACCGCCGCGGTGGAAGGCAAGGTGCGCATCGTGGACGAGCTGATCCCGGCGCTGGCCGCGGTGCTGAACCCGGTGCGCCAGGCCGAGTACATCCGGCTGCTCGCCGAGCGGTTCGCGGTGAGCGAGGATGCGGTCCGCCAGCGACTGCGCCGGCAGCGCCGCGGGAGCCGCGCGGCCGGGACGGCGCCGGAGGCGGTCGTGGCCGACGCGGACCGCGCCCGGCGGCAGGCCGAGCGGCTGCTGCTGCACCTGATGGTGCACGAGACGACGTGGCGGGCGCCCATCGCTGAGCGCCTGACCGCGGACGATTTCGCGGATCCCGTGCATCAGGCCCTGGCGCGGGCGCTGTTCGCCGCCCCGCGAGGCGAGGCCGAAGCGGTCCGCGCGACGATCGAGGACGAGGGCGCGGAGCGGCTGCTGCTGGGGCTGCTGTTCGAGGATCAACCGGTCGTGGAAAAAGACAGGGAGAGAGCGGTGCGAGACGCAGTGGCCTATATCGTGGAACGGCAGCCCGCGGCCAGGGCGCGCGATGCGCTGGAGAAGGCGATCGCCGCGGCCCAGGCCTCCGGTGACGTCGAGCAGGTTCGCCGCCTGCAAGCGGAGTATCTTAATCTAGTTGGACGGTACAGTCATGGCTAAGAAGAAGGCGGCGCCTGACGCCGCGTCCACAACTCCGGACGGGCCGCAGCCGCAGATGCCCGCCGAGCTCAAGGGGCTTGTCGAGCTCGGGCGGAAGCGCGGCTATCTGACCCACGACGAGATCCTCGAGCAGTTCCCCGAGGCGGAGCAGAACATCGAGCTGATCGACCGTGTCTACTCGGTCCTCCTCGAGCAGGGGATCGATGTGGTCGAGGATGCCAAGGAGGCCGAGGCCAAGGGGAAGGCCGAGGAGGAAGAGGAGACCCGCGAGGCGGCCGGGGTGGCCATCGACGACCCCGTCCGGATGTACCTCAAGGAGATCGGCAAGGTCTCCCTGCTCTCCCCCGAGCTCGAGATCGAGCTGGCCCAGCGGATGGAGAAGGGCGACGAGGAGGCCAAGCGCCGCCTCATCGAGGCCAACCTCCGCCTGGTCGTCAGCATCGCCAAGAAGTACGTGGGCCGGGGGATGCTGTTCCTGGACCTCATCCAGGAAGGCAACCTGGGCCTGATCCGCGCCGTCGAGAAGTTCGACTGGCGCAAGGGCTTCAAGTTCAGCACCTACGCCACGTGGTGGATCCGGCAGGCGATCACCCGCGCCCTGGCCGACCAGGCGCGGACGATCCGCATCCCGGTCCACATGGTGGAGACGATCAACAAGCTGATCCGTATCTCCCGGACGCTTCTTCAAGACTTGGGCCGGGAGCCCACCCCGGAAGAGATCGCCAAGGCGATGGACCTGCCGGTGGAGCGCGTGCGCGAGATCATGAAGATCGCGCAGGAGCCGATCTCGCTGGAGACGCCGATCGGGGAGGAAGAGGACAGCCACCTCGGGGACTTCATCGAAGACCAGGAGGCCCTCGCCCCGGCGGACGCCGCCTCCTTCACGATGCTCAAGGAGCAGCTGGAGGACGTGCTGGAGACGCTCACCCCGCGCGAGCGCAAGGTCCTCAAGCTGCGCTTCGGCCTGGACGACGGCCGCCCCCGCACGCTGGAGGAGGTCGGCCGCGAGTTCGGCGTGACGCGCGAGCGCATCCGGCAGATCGAGGCCAAGGCGCTGCGCAAGCTGCGCCACCCCTCGCGCAGCAAGCGACTGAAGGATTTCATCGAATAACGCGCGATGACGCGGAAAGACTCGAGCCCGGGGCGACCCGGGCTCGTGGTCTTCTGGCGTGGTCGTGTCCCGTTAGCGTCCGCCTGACCCTCGACCCACCATGACCCCGTTGACTGCCACGCTGTCCAGGACCGCAGCGCCAAAGAAGTCCGGCCCAAAGGCCATGATCGGTTGGCCCGGTCCCCCAGCGGAGCCGCGTCCACGCCGCGCCGACGACGGAGGTCGGCGGAGTCCCCGCGCCGCTGTGGCCGGGCGGAGGACAGCTGACGCCTCGCGAGAACACAGCAGTCGGAGATCTTTCGGGGGGCAGCGGACATGGAGCATCACGTCAAGGACATGACGCTCGTGAAGAAGGGCCGGCAGCGCATCGAGTGGGCCGAGACGGAGATGCCCGTGCTCCAGCGCATCCGCACCCGCTTCTCGAAGGAGCGGCCGCTGAAGGGCCTCCGCATCGCGGCCTGCCTCCATGTCACGACCGAGACCGCCGGCCTGATGCGCACCCTCGTGGCCGGGGGCGCGCAGGTGCGGGTGTGCGCCAGCAACCCCCTGTCCACGCAGGACGACGTCGCCGCGGCCCTGGTCGAGGAGCAGGTCGCGGTCTTCGCGATCAAGGGTGAGGACCGCGACACCTACTACCGCCACATCCACCAGACGCTCGACCTGCGCCCCCACATCACGATGGACGACGGCGCGGATCTCGTCTCCACCATCCACCACGACCGCACCGAGCTGCTCGCCGAGATCGTGGCCGGCACCGAGGAGACCACGACCGGGGTGATCCGGCTGCGGGCGATGGCCCGCGACGGAGCGTTGAAGTACCCGATCGTCGCGGTGAACGACGCGAAGACCAAGCACCTCTTCGACAACCGCTACGGCACGGGCCAGTCCACCATCGACGGACTCCTGCGGGCCACCAACCTGCTGCTTGCCGGCAAGGCCTTCGTCGTTTGCGGCTACGGCTCGTGCGGCCGGGGTCTGGCGATGCGCGCGCGCGGGATGGGCGCCCACGTGGTCGTCACCGAGGTCTCGCCCCTGCACGCGCTGGAAGCGGTCATGGAAGGCTACCAGGTGCTGCCGATGGAGAAGGCGGCGGCGGTCGGCGACATCTTCGTTACCGTGACCGGCAACCGTTCGGTGCTGCGGCGGGAGCACTTTGCGGCGATGAAGGACGGCGCGGTCCTGGCCAACAGCGGGCATTTCAACGTCGAGATCGACATCCCGGCGCTGTCCGACCTCGCCGCCGGGACGCGCGAGGCCCGGGAGTTCGTGCAGGAGTACCGCATGGCGGATGGGCGCCGCCTGTACCTGCTGGCGGAGGGCCGCCTGCTCAACCTGGCCGCGGCCGAGGGCCACCCCGCCGCGGTGATGGACATGAGCTTTGCGAATCAGGCGCTGTCCGTCGAGTACCTGGCCCGGCAGGGGAAGAGCCTCCAGCCGAACGTCTACACCGTGCCTGCGGACATCGATCAGACGGTGGCCCGCCTCAAGCTGGAGGCGATGGACGTGCGCATCGACGAGCTCACCGCCGAGCAGCGAACGTACCTGTCGTCCTGGGAAGAGGGGACCTGATTGACCTGATCGGGGCCGGGCAGCACCCCGGGCTGCGCTCTATGGTGGCGGCGTGGCGCTCCTCCGGGCTCTCTCCGATCTCCTGTTCCCGCCGCACTGCCAGGT
>DASUAK010000092.1:0-4533 GCA_035763845.1 bacterium
GGGAGAAGCGCATCCCCTTGAGGTCGCCGCCCTTGTGGTGCGAGCCCCGGCTCTTCTTGCTCATCTCATACTTGTACTTGCCGTAGTCCATGATCCGGGCCACCGGCGGCTGCGCGGTGGGCGACACCTCGACCAGATCAAGGGCCGCCTCCTGCGCCCGCAGGAGCGCGTCCCGCACGTTCATCACGCCCAGCTGCTCCCCGGCCGGACCGATCACCCGGATCTCCCGGGCCCGGATGCGGTCGTTCACTCGTGGTTCAGCGATGGAGTTGGCCTCCTCTCAGCGATACAAAAAGCCGGGCATGGCAGACGCCATCCCCGGCAGGAGTGATTACTGTCTGTCGGTATCGACCGGCGCGGGCCGCCTTCCCCGGCCGGTGAGAAGCGGATGGCTTCTGCTTGGGCCCTTCACAACAGCCCGAAGTATAGCACAGCCCGTGGGGGGTGGCTACGGGACGACCAGGGCGTCGTAGCGGCGCGCGCGGAGCTGCGCGGCGAGCCGCTCCGCCCCCGACCGGCTGGGAAACGAGCCGACCGTGACCAGCAGGAACTCGCCCGCGGTGCGGATCACCGGCCGGTAGCCGTCGGCACGGAGGCGGATCGCCAACTGGTCCGCGTTGATCCGCTGGCGGAAGGCGCCTACCTGGACGCGATAGGCGCGGACCGGCGGCGCCGCGGGTGCGGCGGCGGGGGCAGCCGCCGGAGCGGCGGCCGCGGCGGAGGGCGCCGGACGAGCGGGCGCCGCTGCCGTCCCGGCGGGCGGAGTCGCAGCGGCCGCGGATGGCTCGGCGGCCGGCGTTTCGGCCGGCGGTGTCGCGGCGGCAGGTGTCTCGGTCGACGAGGTCGCGGTGGACGGCGTGCCCGCCGCCCGGGTCTCGGCGCCCGTCTCGGAAGATGACGCCGCGGGCTCGGCCGCGACAGCCGGCTCGGCGGGCTCGGCGGCCTGCGGCGCATCCGGGGCCGGCTCGGTCACGGCCCGCGACGGCCCGCGCTCGAACCACCCCGCGCCATAGTAGCCGAGGAACATCCCGCCGATGAACAGGTCGATGACCAGCACGATGGCGCCGGCCACCAGCAGGCGGGACACCAGACGGCTGCGCGCGGGAACGGAGGCCACGGCCGCCGCCCTGAACACCTCGCCCATCAGCTTCTCGGTGGTGAACCACTCCGGCCACCGCTCGGCGACGTCCTCGGGTACCTGGATCGTCACGCTGAACTTCTTATGGTTGTTGGCGACCTTGACGGGCGGCTTCTTCTTGACCTCGGGCTTGATCTCAGGCTGTTCCTCGGCCTGTGGCTCGTGCTCTGCCTCGTTCATCCCCATCTCCCCGCCCCCCGATGGCTCGCCGAAAGCCGCGGGGCCCCGATCGTGCCGTGCGATTGCGGGAGGCCTGTCCCATTCTAGTACGGCCTCCCCGGTCCGGTCGAGTGGATGATTGACAGGCGTCTACGTGTGGGAACGCCCGACCGGGAAGACCGTCTAGCCGGCCTGCTCTTCGCCGACGTCCTCGCGCAGGATCTCCAGCGTGGCCTGCAAGGTCTTGATGCGCAGCTTGCGGTCGCTGATCAGGCTGTCCTTGTCGGCCGAGGCCAGGAAGCGCTCCATGATGGCCAGGTCATCCAGGTCCTCATCGATCGGCTCCGCGTCGCCCTGCATGAGGGCCAGATCCCGCTGGTAGCGGTCGATCGTCCGGCGGATGTGGCCGATCGTCCGGAAGGGCCGCGCGACCACCTTCCAGGGCATCCCTTCGCGGATGGGCGCTTCCTTGAGCCGGGTCATCCGCACGATGGTCCCCATCGGACTGCTCTGGCACTCCACGGTGTCCATCAGGCTGCGGATGAGGTGCATCCCCCGCCCGCTGTCGCGGTCGGGGTCGTACGGCTGATCCAGGAGCGCGGTGTCGAAGCCCTCCCCGTCGTCCTCCACCTCGATCGTCAGGGCATTGGCCTCGAGCGCGAACCGCAGCGTCACCCAGGTGGTGTTGGCGTGCTGGATGACGTTCGTGTAGGCCTCCGACATGGCCAGGACCACGTCCTCGGCCTGGGAGGCCGAGAAGCCGCCGTGTGCCGCCAGGGGTCGCAGGATGCCCCGGGCCAGCCCGACATTGGACGCCTGGGCCGGCAGCATCAGCTCGACGAAGCCCGTGGTCTCACGGTTCCAGGTGGCCATCGGGGCCTATCTTCACCCCGGACCGCCGAAACCCTCCGGGCGTTTAGGCGACCGCCCGCGCTGCCACCGCCACCGCCCGTTCGACCATGGCGAAGGTGATGTGCCGGTGGGTCACCATCCGCACCGTCTGGGGGCCGACCGGCAGCGCCAGGACCCCTTCCCTCGCCAGGCGCTCGCAGAACTCCGCCGCGGTGGTCGGCGGCTTGACCTCGACCATCACCATGTTGGTCCGCACCCGCTCCAGGTTCACGGCCAGCGCGGGCACCTCGGAGAGGCCCTGGGCCAGCCGGCGGGCGTTGGCGTGGTCCTCGGCCAGGCGGTCCACCATCGTGTTCAGGGCGACGATCCCGGCCGCGGCGATGATCCCGGCCTGCCGCATCCCGCCGCCCACCATCTTGCGGAACCGCCGGGCCCGCTCGATCGTCTCCCGCGGCCCCGCCAGGAGCGACCCCACGGGCGCCGAGAGCCCCTTGGAGACGCAGAACATCACCGTGTCCACGTTCCGGGTCAGACCGGTGACCGGGACCCCGAAGGCGACCGCGGCGTTGAAGACGCGGGCCCCGTCGAGGTGGACGCCCAGCCCCAGCTGCTTGGCCAGCAGGCACGTCGCGTCCATCTCCTGGGGGCTGAAGGGCATCCCGCCCGCGCGGTTGTGGGTGTTCTCGATGACCAGCAGGCGCGGCGGGGCGATGTGGACGTTGGAGGGCGGCACGGCCCCGCGGAGCTGGTCGGGGGTGATGAAGCCGTTGACCCCCCGGAGCGGATTCGGGATGACCCCCGCGGCGGCCGAGATGGAGCCGGCCTCGTTGCGGTAGGTGTGGCAGCCTTCCTCGAGGATGACCGCGTCGCCCCGCTGGGTCTGGGCCATCACGGCGATGAGGTTGCCCATCGAGCCGCTGGGGACGAAGACCGCGGCGGCCTTGCCCACCTTCTCGGCGGCCAGGGCCTCCAGCTCGTTGACCGTCGGGTCCTCCCCGAAGACGTCGTCCCCCACGGGGGCGCGGGCCATCGCCGCCCGCATCTCCTCCGTCGGCTGGGTCACCGTGTCACTGCGCAGATCAACAAGCTCCGGCATGGTGCCTGTCGGCTACTCGGCGCGGTTCCGGGCCGCCTCGTAGAGCGAGATGCCCTTGTTCGCGATGGCCGAGGCGGACAGGCCCATGACCAGCAGCAGCGCCGACTTGAAGGTCAACGTGACGGGCAGGTTCAGCATCTTCTGGAAGATGGAGCCGTCGGCGGCGGCGATGAGGTCGAGGTAGGCCATGACGAAGACCGCGATGAGCAGGAAGACCCCGAGCAGGAAGACCCCGATGCCCAGGCTGCGCCCCGTGGTGTCATGATGGATCGAGCTGACGTGCATGGTCGTCTGTGACACTGTTTTTCCCCCTTATCCAACCCGTGCGTGCCGCAGGGCGGTCGAGCAGATGCAGCTGCGCTCCCGGGGTATCTGCGGGACGATGCGCACGATCAGCTCCCGCAGCCGGGCCGTGTTCTCTTTGAAGCGAACGAGCACTTCCTGGGCGGTGACCGGCTCGCTGCCGGCTTCGCCCTCTACGCCCACGTCGTAGTCGGTGATGAGCGAGATGTTAACATAGCACAGCTCCAGCTCCCGGGCCAGGGCGGCCTCGGGATACTGGGTCATGTTGATGACCTGCCAGCCGGCGTCCCGGAACCACCGGCTCTCCGACCTGGTGGAGAACCGCGGCCCCTGGATGATCACGACGGTCCCACGCTCATGGACCCGCCACTCCATGCCGCGGGCCGTCGTCACAGCGACGGGCCGCAGCTCAGGACAGTAAGGTTCCGCCATGCTGACGTGGGTGATGATCGGTCCATCGTAAAATGTATCCTTGCGTCCACTTGTACGATCAACGTACTGGTCGCAGATGACAAGATCCCCCGGCCGGATCTCCGGCTGCAGGCTCCCCACCGCGCAGGGCCCCAGGATGCGGGTGCAGCCCAGCGACTTCAGCGCCCAGATGTTCGCCCGGTAGTTGATCTCGTGCGGGGGGAGCGTGTGATGCCGGCCGTGCCGCGGCAGGAAGGCGACGCGCCGGCCCGCCACCTCGGCCACCGTGACCACGTCGCTGGGGGCGCCGTAGGGGGTCTCGACCCGGTGCTCCTCCGCGCCTTCCAGCAGTGAGTAGAAACCCGTTCCACCGATCACGCCGATCTCAGCCCGGGACATGCGCGCCCTCGATAGGGAGAGGAACGATTACCCGCTGGGGTGACCGGACGATAGTTCTGCGCTACGAGGAACGGTCCTGCTCCCGCCGGGCGGCCACCCCGCCTACCAGCGCCGGCAGCATTTTCCCCACCCGCCCCCGGAGGACAACATCGGCCAGGCCGTCCATCGTCGTCGG
>DASUAK010000093.1:0-12450 GCA_035763845.1 bacterium
CCTGCCGGAGGACACCGTCGAGCACATGCGCCCCGCATCGCTGCTCGCCTACGGGCGCATCCAGGAGCGGATCGTCCGCGCGATCGACGAGGCGGCGCGGGTGCCCGCGGAGTCCAGCCGCTACCTCCGCCTGGGGGCGGATCGTATCGTCCCCGCCGGCCGCCTGCTTGCCGCGCAGATCCTCGTCTTTGTGCCGCTCGCGGCCGCCCTGCTGTTCCGCTTCCGCGGCAGGGCCGTCCCGGCCACTGCGGTGATGCTGGAAGTACTATGGGTGGCGGTGGTCCTGGCCGTGCTCCTGCTGTGGGCCGACGCGGTCAAGGTCCTGCCGTTCGCCGGGCTGCTGCCGCGGCTCGCTCTGTACCCGCCGCCGCCCCCCCATCCGCTGCTGACCACGGTGCTCTGGACGCCGGTGCTCGTCTCGGCCGCGGTCCTGGCCGCCGGCACGCTGATCGCGTGGGCTGCGATGCGCCGGATGCGCCCCCGCGGGATCGGCGCCGAGGCGCGGACGAGCGCGCTGCTGCTCTGCCTCGGGGTGATCGTGGCGGCCGGACTGGCGCACAACTCCTTCGGCGCGGTGATGTTCCTGCTGCTGCCGTCGCTGCTGTGGATCTGGCTGCGGCCCCGGCGCTCGGCGCCCGGGCGCGCGGTGAACGCCGCCCTGGTGGCCGCGGGATTCCTCGTGCTCGTCCTGCTCTTCGCCCAGTACGGGGCGAACCTGCGGCTGGGGTGGTACGTCCTCTGGTACGTCTTCCTGGCGATCGCCTACGGACAGTTCACGCTGCCACAGGTCGTGCTGACCCTCGCCACCGCCGCGGTGGCGGTGCGCCTCCTGGCGGTCACCGCCGTCCGCGCCTACCCGGGTCAGACCGTGTAGGAGCGCTGGAAGGTTACCCTTACGGCACGCGCAGCTCGACGATCACGGGCAGATGGTCGGAGGCGGTGGTCGGACGGACGAGCCCGCCCGTCGCGCTGAGGTCCGAGCTTGTCAGCACGTAGTCGATGCGGTCGCGCGGGCGGTGGGCCGGCCACGTCGGCGCGTCCCCCAGCCCGAGCGGGACGAGGGGGTCGCTGAGGCCGGCTTCGCGCAGCCGGAGCAGCGGCGGCCCGTCCGGCGGCGCGTTGAGATCGCCCAGCACGGCTGTGCGCGCGCGGCCGTCCCAGAAGCGCAGGAGATCCTCCGCCTGCTCGAGCCGGTCGTCGGCGCTGTCGTGGGCGAAGTGCGTGGCGACGACCAGCAGCGGCCCGCGCGGTGTCGCCACGGTGGCCCAGGTGAGGCCGCGCCGGAAGAGGCTCTCGCGCAGGGGGAACCGCACGCTCCCGCTCTCGGAGACCTCGAGGCGGGTCAGGATCACGTTGCCCCAGAGCGCGCCGTTCATCGGGCCGTAGATCACGCGGTAGCCCGGGAACCGCCAGCGCAGCCAGGCGGCGAGGTCGACCCCGCCGTTGACCGTCCAGCCGCGGCCCACCTCCTGCAAGGCGATGACGTCCGCATCCGCGGCCTCGATCACCCGCGCCATCGCTTCGGGATCGGGGAGGCCGCGGGCGTCGAAGCCCATGTGGATGTTGTAGGTCAGCAGCCGCACGGCGCGCGGGTCGCCTGGTTCGGCGGTCGGCGGGGCGATCGGACGCTCCGTCAGCCGGGAAACGCCCAGCGCGGCCGCGCCGATGAGGAGGATGGCGGCGGTGGCGCGGAAGGTGCGGCTCGGCAGCACCGTCGTGACCTGCGGGAGCGAAGCCAGGGCGACGAGCGCCGCCATGAGCGGCCAGAGCTCGGTCCACTCGTACCGCGAGTAGAACAGGAACATCAGCGCGAAGGCGAAGAGCATCCCGACGGCCCCCCACAGGTACGAGCGCCGGAGGTGGGGGATGGGCGCGGGCATCATCGCACCCGCCAGCGCCACAGCGGCGAGGACCTGGAGCGCGAACAGCCCTCCGGCGCCGCGCAGGAGGGTCGGAACCCCGGCCAGCGCCACGACCGCGGGCGCGACCAGCATGCGGGTCAGGGGCCGGGAAGCCAGGGGAAGCGCCGCGGCGGCCGCGGCGAGGCCCAGGGTGATCACCACCGCGGCCTGCTCGATCTCCAGCCCGCTTGTCGCCTGGACGCGCCCGAGGTTCGTGAGCAGCGTCTGCTGCAGCACGAGGTACGGGCCCAGCGCGAACAGCCCCCACCCCTGCGGGAACGGGAAGGCCGCCGCTCCGGACGGCGCGGTTGCAAGGGTGGAGTGCCAGACCAGGGCGAGCGCAAGGGCGATCCCGGCCGCGCCGAGGGCGGGCAGAGCCCCGCGCAGCATCGAGATGTCCAGCCCATGCAGGGCCGTTTGCAGCGCGACCTGCAGTGCCGTCCCGACCAGGATGCCGGGCACCAGAACGTCGAGCGCGTCGGGGCGTCCCAGCTCCCCGATCAGCGCCGGAAGCAGCCACAGCCAGGCGACGAGCGCCGCGGCGGCCAGCGCCGGACTGAGTCCGCTCTGGCGCACCGCGTGCACGGCGGTGTAGAGGACTGCGAACAGCAGGGCCAGGCGGAGCCCGAAGCGCGGCGAGTCGATCAGGGGGACGATGGCCCAGCCGGCCACGCCGGCGATCCAGATGCCGGCGGCCACCAGCAGCAGCTCGGTCTGGGAGAGCCCGCCGCCGATGTTCCACACGATCATCGCGAACGCCGAGCGCAGGATGTGCGTCCCCGTCAGGATGACGAGTGCGACGGCGGTCGTCGCCAGGGCGCGGTGGGACGAGGTCTCCATGCCTGTTACCTTGCCTCCGCCAGGCCCTGGATACCCCTGATCCGCGGGGCAAGCCGCAGGAGGCCGAACATCCAGGGAGCGCCCAGGCTGACCCACAGACCCAGCGCGCCGTAGCGAAGGAAACGGGCGGCGAGCGCCGCCGTTGCGTTCTCGGGGCGGGGGAGCATTGCCAGCCCGGCGTACAGCAGCCCCAGGACCGCGGCCCCCGCGAGGAAGCGCGCGGCGCGCTGCCACAGCGGGCCGCTCACCCCGACATCCAGATGGCGGGCGCTGACGACGTAGCCGACGCCGACCCCCGCGGCCGTGCCCATGGCGCTGACCGCGCTGGTGTCCGGGAAGAGCACGGCGAGCACCGACGGCACAGCCACCGCGAGCGCGATCCGCCCGAGGGCCGGCCGGGCCCGCAGCCGGGCCGCCGCCCGGGAGTACGCGCTCCACCAGATGACCAGCAGCACGACCCCGATCGCCCACCCGGCGATCACGTCTGTGGGAAAGTGAACGCCGAGGTACACTCGGGAGAAGCCGATCGCCCCGGCGAGGAGCAACGCCGCGATCCACATCCAGCGCCGCCTCGTGTGGACGGCCAGCCCCCCCCAGATCACGGCGGCCGCCTGCGCGTGTCCGCTGGGCAGCCCGTACCCATCGGCTGCTCCGATGCGGACCGACGGATCCAGCTCGAAGGGACGCGGGTGCGCGACCACGTCCTTGACGACCGAGTTGATGTAGACGGAGAAGAGGAAGACGAGACCGAGGCGGAGCCCCAGCCTCCGGTCGACGCACCACAGCAGCGTCGGGAACAGCAGCAGGTAGAACTGCTCCTCGCCCAGGAAGCTGATCCCGCGAAACAGCGCGTCCGCGGCGGGTCCCCGGATGGCCTGCACGGTCACGATCACATCAAGGCCCCACTGCCAGACCGCGTCCATCAATCCGCTCTCCCCGGGGTCATGACGTCGAGCGCCTGCGGGACGATCCTGAAGGTTGCCGGCGCGCGGCCCAGCCACTCGCCGTCCGCGTGGATGCCGACCGGTACGTCGGCGTCGACCGTCACCTCGCGCGCCAGCACCCGGGTGACCCCCGGGTGCTCGATGTGGCGGCCCGAGAAGGCGCCCAGCGCGACGGCGATGGTGCCGGTGCGGGTCAGGGCATGAGTGTAGACGACGTCGAGCGCGCCGTCATCGGGCCGGGCGCCCGGGGCGATGTGCAGCCCGCCTCCATACCAGTCCGTGTTCGCGGCGGCGAGGAAGGTCAGCGTAACGTCTCGCCGGCGGTCGTCGATGGTCAGGCGGGCGGAAGGGGACCGGTACACGATCAGGGTGCTCAGAAACGCCACAACGTGCATGGGCTTGCTCCCGAGAAGGCGCGGCCATTGAGCGGCACGTCCCACGAGCTCGCCGTCGAAGCCCACTCCGGCGACCGTCGCGTAGTAGCGTTCGTTCACGCGGCCGACGTCCAGGCGGCGCCGCGTCCCCCCGAGCAGCAGCTCGATGAGCCCGGCCGGACGGGTCGGCAGTCCCAGCGCCCGCGCGAAGATGTTGCCGGTTCCTCCGGGGACGAAAGCCAGCGCCGGACGGAGAGCCGGGGGAATCCGCATCAGGCCGTTCAGCGCTTCATTGAGCGTGCCGTCGCCGCCCACCGCGACGACGATCTCCGCGCCGTCGCGCGAGGCGCGCTCCGCCGCGTCCAGCGCATCGCCCATCCGCCCGACGATGACCTCACGGATATCGAGGCCCGCCGCGACCAGCGGACCCCGGATGTCCGGCCACATCCGCGCTCCGCGGCCCCTCCCCGCGGCGGGGTTGATGACGGCGCAGATCGGCCCGCGGTGGGGATGGGGGCGTGAATCAGGGGAGCCTGCCGTGTCATCACCCCCAGACGGCGCCGCCCTGCCGGCGGGCTGTCGGGGACGGCGGTTCAACGGCGCTTACCTACTTCCTCTTGTCCGCCATCCAGTCCACCGTGGCGCCGGCCAGCTCCTGAACGACCTCCGCGGGGGAGCGGCCGGCTGCACTGAAGCTGTGGTCCGCGCCCTCGATCACGTGCAGCGTGGCCGCGGGCAGTGCGGCGACGGCCGGACGGAGCAGGTCCATCCGCGCGAAGGCATCCCGCGAGCCCTGGAGGAACAGCATGGGGACCGCGATCGCACCGAGGTGCGCGGTGCGCAGCAGGTGCGGCTGTCTGGGGGGGTGGAGCGGGTAGGCGAGGAAGACCAGACCCCGCAGCGGGAATCCCTCGGCGGCGAGATGGGAAGCGATGCGGCCGCCCATGGAGCGGCCGCCGGCATAGATCTCTCCGGCGGACGAGGCGACCTGCTCGGCGACCGCCCGGTAGGCGGCCACGAGGCGCGGCCGGGGATCGGGGACACGGCGCTTCGCCTCCGCGTACGGGAAGTTGAACCGGACGGCGTCCACCCCCGCGGCGGCGAGCGCGTCGGCATAGGCGGCGAGGCCGGGCGTGTCCAGAGTGCTGCCGGCGCCGTGGGCGAGCACGACACACGTTCGCCCTCCGCCGCGGTGCCACGCTCCACTGAGGGCGGCGCCCTCCCAGGCGAAGGCCACCCGGTCGGCCACGGGGTGAGCCGGGTCAGCCGGTCGTGCCGGCGATCCGCAGATCCCGGCGGGGGAAGTAGACGGCGAGCAGGAGGACGAAGGCGGCGTCGACGAGGCCGGTGACCGCGACCGCGGTCCAGCCGTGCCCGATCCACTCGTAGAGCTGCCAGACCGCGAAGACGGTCTCGCTGGCCAGGATGATGCCGACCATCGTGCGGTGGCGGACGGGATCGCGGGCCATCACCGCCTTCAGGGCGGCGATGGTCAGCAGCGCCACGCCGAAGCCGAAGAGCGCGCGCGGGTCACGGACGGGCGTGCGGAAGAGGGCGGCGGCGCCCGGGTGGTACGCTGCGAACAGCCCTCCGATCAGGCCGGTGTAGACGGCCATGACGCGCAGGATGGTCCCGGCGGCGGCATTCCGGCGTTCCATGGGGGCGATGCTTCGCGGGGCGCGAGGGCGTTCCCTGTCCCATTGCCGCGCGGCCCCCCGGCGTGGTAGGATGTGGCCGCGGTTCGACGTCTTTACAGGGGAGGGATGGGTGATGACGGTCCGTGTCGCACGCCGAGCCTCGAGCCCATCCCGCCGTGTGAGGTATCGCACCGGCTGATCCGGACCGATGTGTCTGGTCGCGCGGCCGTGGGCTCGATGCTACGGCCGCTTCTGTTTTTCACGACCACACTGAGGAGGACAGCGGTGAACACGTTTGTCGGGATGGTGGTGCGCACCGATGGCCCGCAGGTCACGGTGCGCGATGAGCAGGGCCGCACCCTGCGCTGCGTGCTGCGCGGCCGGCTGCGCCAGGCGTTGAGCGGAACGACGAGCCCGGTCGTCGTGGGCGACCGCGTGGAGGTGGAGGGGGCCGCCGGGGGCAACGGCGGTCTCGGGGCGGTCCGCGGCCTCCTGCCCCGCCGCTCCCAGCTGAGCCGGCGGGCTCCGGATGACAAGTCGGCCCCGGAGCAGGTCCTGGCGGCGAATCTCGATCTCGCCGTGGTGGTCGTGCCCTGCCCGCTGCGGCCGACCGTGATCGACCGGTACCTCGCGCTCGCGCACAGGGGCGGCTGCCCCGCCCTGGTCTGCGCGAACAAGGTCGACCTCGCCGCGCGCGAGGAGGTGGAGCAGGCCGCCGAGCACTACCGCTTCGCCACGATCCCCGTCGTGCTGACGAGCGCGCTCACAGGCGAAGGGGTGGAGGCGCTGCGGGAAGCGATGGGCGGCGGACTGGTCGCGTTCGTGGGGCCGTCGGGGGCGGGCAAGTCGAGCCTGCTCAATGCCCTCGATCCCGCGCTGCACCTGCGCGTCGGCGGGCTGGCCGCCTCCGGCAAGGGCAGCCACACGACGAACTGGGCCGCGGTGTTCCAGGTGGGGAACGCCCTCATCGTGGACACGCCGGGCCTCCGGCAGATCGGTTTCGTCGAGGACGAGGGCGCAAACGCGGCCGGCGATCTCTTCCCCGAGATCTCCGCGCTCGCGGGGGGATGCCGCTTCCGCGACTGCTCGCACACGCACGAGCCCCAGTGCGCGGTGAAGGCGGCGCTGGAGGCCGGCGACATCGATGCGGGGATCTACAAGCGCTACGCCCGTCTCGCCCGCAGCGGCCGCGTGTAGCGGGAGGGCCGCCCGCGTGGCGGGCCTAACTTAGGCAGTAGATCGGGAGGTGGCCGCATGGCGTACATCCGCACGGTGCCGGTCGAGCAGGCGCAGGGGTCGATCAAGGAGATCTACGACAAGGACCTCAAGGCGTCAGGGGTCGTGCAGAACTACGCGCAGGCTCTCAGCCTGCGCCCGGACATCCTCCTCGCCTACCGCGGGCTGTCGGGCGCGATCCGCTCGCACCTCGACCTGCGGCGGTACGAGCTGATCACGGTCGCGGTGGCGGCGCGCCTGCGGTGCAGCTACTGAACACTCGTACACGGGGCGGTGCTCCGTTCGAAGTTCTTCACCTCCGAGCAGGTGGAAGCGATCGTCCGCGACCATCGCGTCGCGGGACTGCCGCCGAACGAGGTGGCGATGCTGGACTTCGCGCTGAAGCTGACCGACCATGCCTACCGGATCACGCCGCACGACGTGGACGGCCTGCGGGCCCACGGCTTCAGCGATGAGGAGATCGTCGACATCGCGGCGGCGGCCGCGGTGCGGAACTTCATCAGCAAGCTCGTGGACGCCCTGGGCGCCGAGCCCGACGCCTCGGTGCACGGGATCGAGGCGGGCCTCCGCGAGGTGCTCGACGTGGGAGGAAAGCTGAGGTCCTGAGGATGCCGGAATCGCGGGGGGCGCATGCCGCGCTCCAGGACGAGCGGGACGGTGCGGCGCTGTACGAGGGGCTGGCCAGATCCGAGTCCGATCCGCGCCTGGCCGAAGTCTATCGCAAGCTGGCCGCGGTGGAGCGCCGGCACGCCGCGGTGTGGGCGGAGCGCATCACCACTTCCGGCGGCCGCCTGCCCCCCGACCGGCCTTCGCTGCGGACCCGCGTGCTCATCGGTCTGGCGAAGCGCTTCGGCCCGGGATTCGTGCTCCCCAGCGTCGCGGGCGCCGAAGGGACCGACGCCGGCCGGTACGCGGCGGACGATCCCGCCCTGGCCGCCGACGAGGCCTCTCACGCGCGGGTGCTGCGGCAGGTCACGGCCGCTTCGGGCGGGCTGGGCGGACCGGCTCTGGCACAGCTGGAGGGGCGCCACCGCGCGATCGGCGGGAACGCCCTGCGCGCCGCCGTGCTGGGGGCGAACGACGGGCTCGTCAGCAATCTGAGCCTGGTGATGGGCGTGGCCGGGGCCGACCTCTCGGCGCAGGCGATCCTCATCACGGGCTTCGCCGGACTGCTCGCCGGCGCCATCTCGATGGCGCTGGGAGAGTGGTTGTCCGTGCAGAGCTCGCGGGAGCTGTACGCCCATCAGGTGGGCACCGAAGCGGCGGAGATCCGCGACATCCCCGAGGAAGAGGAGACCGAGCTGGCGCTGATCTACCAGTCCCGCGGGCTGCCGGAAGGAGAGGCCCGCTCACTTGCCCGCCAGATCATGAGCGACGAGAGCCGCGCGCTGGACACGCTGGCGCGCGAGGAGCTGGGGATCGTGCCGGGCGAGCTCGGCGGGTCGGCGTGGGAGGCGGCGGGCGCCTCCTTCCTCCTGTTCGCGCTCGGGGCCCTCGTGCCCGTGATCCCGTTCCTGCTCTTCGCCGGCTCCACCGCCGTCCTGGCCAGCCTGGCCTTCAGCGCCGTGGCGCTGTTCGCGGTCGGCGCGGGGATCACGCTGTTCACGGCCCGCCCGGTCCCCGCCTCCGGCCTCCGGCAGGTGATCTTCGGGCTGGCCGCGGCCGGCGTGACCTACACGATCGGCCGGCTCGTGGGCGTCACCCTCGGGGGCTGACCGCGGCGATCGCTTCCTCAAGGATGGCGACGATGCGATCGATCTGCGCCTCGGTGGCTACCAGCGGCGGGGCCAGAGAGATCGTGTCCCCGATCGGGTGCTCGCCGGTCTGACCCCCGCGCATCCTCGTGATCAGGCCGCGCCGGCGGGCTTCGGCCAGCACCTTCGCGCCCAGGCCCAGAGCCGGCGTCTTCGCTCGCTTGTCCTCGACCAGCTCGATCCCCGCCATCAGCCCCAGGCCGCGCACGTCGCCCACCACGGGCAGCTCCCGCAGCCGGCCCAACTGTCCCAGCAGCCGCTCGCCTAGAGCGCGTGCCCGTTCCACCAGATGTTCCCGTTCGAAGATGTCGAGGTTGGCCAGGCCCACAGCGCAGCAGGTGGGATGGCCGGAGTAGGTCGCGGCGTGCATGAAGCGCTCCGGGGCGGGCGCATCCTTGATGGTCTGGTGGATGTCGCCGGAGACCAGCACCCCGCCGAGAGGCAGGTACGCGCTCGTCACTCCTTTGGCGAAGGTCACCACGTCCGGCCGGACCCCCCAGTGGTCGAGCGCGAACCACCGCCCCGTCCGGCCGAATCCGGTGATGATCTCATCCGCGATGAAGAGGACGTTGTGCCGGTCGCAGATCTCGCGGACGGCGGGGAAGTAGTCCGGCGCCGGGACGATCACACCGCCGGCCCCGATCACCGGCTCGGCGATGAAGCCGCCTACCGTTTCGGGCCCCTCCCGCCGTATGGCCTCTTCCAGGGCGCCCGCCATCGAACCGGGATGCCGGTAGGGATAGGAAGGCGTGACGTGGATGAAGCCCGGGACGAGCGGCTCGAACATGCGGTGGAAGGCCGGGATGCCCGTCGCGCTCATGGCCGCCATCGTCAGCCCGTGGTAGGCGTGGTGCCGGGCGATGATCTTCGTCTTGGCCGGCATCCCCTTCCGCCGCCAGTAGTACCGGGCGATCTTGAAGGCGGTCTCGTTCGCCTCCGCCCCGCCGGTGGTGAAGTAGACGCCGCTCAGATTTCCGTAGGCGAGGCCGAGCAGCCGGTCGGCCAGACGGATCGCGGGCTCATTGGTGTAGCCGGCGTAGGCGCTGGCATAGGCCAGCCGCTTCATCTGGGCCGCGGCGGCGGCGGCCAGCTCGGCCCGCCCATGTCCCACGTGGACGTTCCAGAGGCAGGCCAGCCCGTCCAGGTACTCCCGCCCGGCGGCGTCCCGGAGCACGGCTCCGTCGCCCTCGGTGAAGATGACCGGGTCGGCCTGGTCGGCCGATGAGTGGACAGGATGGATGAGGTGATCCTGATCCGTTCGGATGAGCGACATGAGGTAACAGTTGGGGTAAAAGTAATTGCTCTCCTCCCTGGAGGCACACCCATGCTCACAGTTGCAGACATCATGACACGGCGGCCGGTGCTGATCGGCGCCGACCGGCCGGTCGGCGCCGCGGTCGAGGCGATGGGCGAGCGCGGTATCAGCAGCGTGCTGGTCTCGCCCCCCGCGGGCTCCATCGCCTACGGCATCCTGACGATGCGCGACATCATCGCGAAGATCGTCACGCACGGCCTGGATCCTGACGCCGTGAAGGTCGGCGAGGCGACCTCCTGGCGCCTGATCACGGCCAGTCCCGGCTGGTCGGTGGCGGAGGCCGCCCTGCACATGGCGCAGGCCCACATCCGCCGCCTGCCGGTCGTGGAGGCCGGGACCCTCCGAGGCTTGATCAGCGATACCGACGTCTTCACCGCGCTCGTCCCCCGGCAGGAGTGGGAGCACGCGCGCGCCGTCCGAAAGGGTCGGGCGCTCCGACGGGCGGCGCAGACCGG
Organism: bacterium; assembly: GCA_035763845.1. Taxonomy (GTDB): domain Bacteria; phylum Sysuimicrobiota; class Sysuimicrobiia; order Sysuimicrobiales; family Kaftiobacteriaceae; genus Kaftiobacterium. Next base: position 10,457 of record DASUAK010000093.1, read on the forward strand.
TCCGGCCCGGACCGTGCGGGACCTGATGTCCTCGCCGGTCCTCACGATCAGCCCCGGGGCCACGGCTCACGACGCCGTGGAGAAGATGGTCAACGCCGGCGTGGCGAGCCTGCTCGTTCCCGACGACGGCGAACCCGCCGCCGGCATCGTCACCAAGCGGGACGTCGTGACCAAGGTCGTGGCGCGCGGGCTCGATCCGCACGAGGTGACGGTCGGGGAGATCGTCACCGGGCCGGTCACGGTGATCGACCCCGACGCGACGGTCGAGGAGTGCTCAGCGCGCATGGCCGGCGAGGGCGTCCGCCGCCTGCCCGTCATCGAAGGTGGGACGGTGGTCGGGATCGTCAGCGACAGCGACATCCTCGCCGCGCTGGAAGGGCACCGCTGGTGGGGCCAGCACGGCCGGCGGTGGCCGAACTCGCACATCGTGGCCGACATCATGCAGCCCGTGCCGGACGGCGCGGCGCTCGACGAGGCCGACGCGCTCGTGCCCGAATCGTCCGTCTGGGAGGCCGCGGCGCGGCTCGCGCACCGCACCAACCGCCTGCTCCCTGTCGTGCAGGAAGGCCGGACGATCGGCGTGGTGAGCGACGCCGACATCCTGCGCGCCCTCGAGGAGCGCGGCGGGGCCGACTAGCGTCCCAGCAGCAGCCCCAGCACCGCCCCCGCGGCGACCAGAGCGGCCGAGTTGACGGGCCGCCGCCAGAGCACGATCCCCGCCGCCAGCGCAATCGCCGCCGTCCATCCGTCTACGATCGCCGCCCGGCCCAGCTGCACCGTCACGCCCGCCATCAAGGCCAGCGAGGCGGCATTCACGCCGTCGAGCGCGGCGGCGGCCGCGGGCGAGCGGCGCAGCCGGTGGATGAACGGGTGGGTGGCGGCGACGAAGACGAAGGCCGGCAGGAAGATGCCGGCGGTGGCCAGGAGCGCGCCGGGCGCTCCACCCAGCAGGTAGCCGATGAACGTCGCCGTGGTGAACACCGGCCCCGGGGTGAACTGCCCGACGGCCACGGCGTCGAGCAGCTGGCGCTCGGTCAGCCATCCCAGATGGACGACGAAATCGGAGCGCAGGAAGGCCAGCAGCACGTAGCCGCTCCCGTAGAGCACCGCGCCGATCTTCACGAAGATCGCGAACATCATGAGCAGGCTCGTCTGGGCCGGCGGGGCGGCGAGCGCCGGTCCGGCCATCGCCAGCGGCGCCGCCCCCAGCAGCATCACGGCCTGTCCCCGAGGACGCCGCATCAGCAGCATCAGCGCCGTCGCGGCGGCGAGCAGCATCAGCTCGTCGATCCCGGCCAGGTAGAGGGCCAGGACGGCGGCGGCCAGGACGGCCAGGGGAACAGTCTTCAGCGCCGCGCGGCCGAGAGCGACCAGGGCCTGGAGCACGATGACGATGATCACCGGCTTCACGCCGTACAGCAGCCACCCGGCCGTGGGGGTCGCGCCGTACCGCCCGTACGTCCAGGCCAGGGCCAGGACGATCAGCATGGCGGGAACGATGAAGCAGATCCCCGCCAGCAGCAGGCCGGCCCGCCCGGCCCGCGCGTAGCCGACGTGAATCGCCATCTCCGTGGAGTTCGGGCCGGGGATGAGGTTCGTGGCCCCGAGCAGATCGAGGAACTGCTGGTCCGTCAGCCAGCGCCGCCGGCGGACGACTTCGTCCCGCATCATCGCGATGTGCGCGGCGGGGCCCCCGAAGCCCGTGACCCCCAGCTTGAGGAAGAGCGCGGCTACCTCGCGCAGCGCGCCGGGATCCCGGCCGTTCATCCCGCCCGGCGCTGGAGCACGAGCCGGCCGAGCATGACTACGCCCCGCGCCGTGGCCCCCGCCGCCCGCCACCCGAAGCGGAGGGCCGTGCGGCTGAGCAGCCGTCCGGTGGTGTTCAGGGTGCCGAGGTCGGCTTCGATCTGCTCGGCCGTGAGCGCCGTGGCGGCGAGATGCTCTGCGGCGATCTCCGGCGGGACGCGGCGGAGCACCGCGCGCAGGCTGAGCAG
>DASUAK010000094.1:0-3686 GCA_035763845.1 bacterium
ACCTCGAACCAGCCGTACATCCCGGGGCCGAGCACGAGCGGGGCGCGCGCGCTGGCGACGAAGAAGCGGCCGTCGAGATACGGGGCGAGGCCCATCAGATCGCCCTCGTGGCTGCCCACCCCGTGGAGCAGCAGCAGCAGCGGGGGTGCTCCGGTTCCCGGGGCGCGCGGCGCGCGGGTGAGATGGACGAGGGAGGGCGGGGCGGCCATCGGTACCTTCTCATTCCCTTCCGGTCGGCCGAAGGCCTTTCCCGGGCATGACCACACCGGAGCGGCCATCGTGACACTGCGGACGAAAGTCGCCCTCATCCTTGTCGGCGCGATCTTCGGGCTCCTCGCCGTGGCGGCCCTGCTGCGCGCCTTCGACCGGCAGCGCACCCTCATGGCCGAGCGCACGCGGGAAGGGGTCCTTCTCGGGCAGACGCTGGCCGATCTGATCGCGCGCTCCCACCAGCCGCTCGGCAGCGCCCATGTGCAGGGGCTGGTCCAGGAGTACGGGCATGCCGCGAACGTGGCGGGCGTACGGATCGTCGACCGCACCTTCACGATCGTGGCGGCGTCCCGGCCGAAGGAGACCGGTCGGTCCTACCGCGATCCCACGATCATGGAGGCCGTACGCCACGGCGTCCTCACACCCGAGGTCCGGCGCACCCGGATTCCGGTCCTCTCGGTCGCCGTTCCCATCCGGGTGGACGGCCGCCTCGCCGGCGCGCTCGAGCTTCGATTGGACCTCCGCAGCGTGCGGACCGATCTGGTGTCTTTCCTGCGGGAGGGCGCGCTGCCCGCCGCCCTCGCCGCCGCCGTCACCAGCCTGCTGCTGATGTGGGCGCTCACCCTCGTCGTGGTGCGTCCCGTGACGCAGTACGCCCGCCTCACACAGGAGATGGCGCGCGGGGAGTTCGGGGTGGAGATTCCCGCCCGCGGCGCCGACGAGATCGGGCAGCTGGGGCGCGCGCTGCAGCGGACCCGCGACTCGCTGCGGGAGCTCAGCGTCCTGTGGAAGGATCAGAACCCGCTGACCGGCCTGCCCGGCAACCGCGCCATCGAGCGCGAGCTGCGCCGCCGGCTGGAAGCGGGCGCGCCCTTCGTCGTGCTGTACGCGGACCTCGACCTGTTCAAGGCCTTCAACGACCAGTACGGCTTCGACCGGGGCGACGAGGTGATCCGCTTCGCCGCGGCCGCGCTGCAGAGCGCCGTGACCGCCGCGGGGGAGGGCGGCTTCGTCGGCCACGTCGGGGGCGACGACTTCATCCTGGCGGTCCGTCTGGAGCAGGCGGAGCCCGTGGCGCGGGAGGCGATCCGGCTCTTCGATCGGGACATCGCCGGGTACTACGCGCCAGAGGACCGCGAGCGCGGCGCCATCGAGGCCGCCGACCGGCAGGGCCGTCCGGTCCGCGTGCCCATCGCCGGGCTGACGATCGTCGGAGTGCCCGCCATGCCGGGGGTCGCCACGCCGGTGACGATCGGCGAGACAGCAGCCGATCTCAAGCGGTACGCCAAGGCGTCATCTTCCGGCAGCAAGTTCATAATGGATCGCCGCGGGGCCAGGCAGCCCGCCTCCTAAGTAAGGGCAGGGAAGGGTCGGGCCGCGTCGAACCCACAGCGCCAGTTCGCATCTCGACGCCGACAGCCGCATCCCACCGTGAGCGACCAGCGCCCCTGGATCGGCCGCCCCCTGCGCCGCCGCGAAGATCCCCGGCTCATCCGCGGCGAGGGGCAGTACGTGGCCGACCTCGTCTTCCCCCGCATGGCGCACGCCGCCTTCGTCCGCAGTCCCCATGCCCATGCGGTCCTGGAGCAAGTCGACGGGTCCGCCGCCCGGGACGTCCCGGGCGTCCTCGGCGTCTTCACGGCAGCCGATCTTGGGAACCGCCTCCGCCCGCTGCAGGCCAACGCTGTCGAGGGCGCGACCGTCGTGCAGGTGCCGCATCCCCCGCTGGCGGCCGGCCGCGTGCGGTACGTCGGGGAGCCGGTGGCCGTAGTGGTGGCGGAGACGGCAGAAGCGGCCGAAGACGCCGCGGAGCACCTGACGGTGGGCTACGAACCGCTGCCCGCCGTCGTGGATCCGCGCGCGGCGTCCACCGGGCCGGCGCTGCACGATGCGGCTCCCGACAACATCGTCCTGCGGTGGTCACGCACCGGGGGGGACCCCGCCGCCGCCTTCGCTGCGGCATCCGTCACTATCCGCCAGTCGTTCCACATCCCCCGGCTGGCCCCGGCGCCGATCGAAGGACGGGGGGCCGTCGCGCTGTACGAGCCGGGGGCGGACCGGCTCACCGTCTGGTGCTCGATGCAGGATCCCCACCGCCCGCTCCAGCACCTCAGCCGCATGCTCGGACGGCCCGAGGAGCGCATCCGGGTCATCGTCCCGGACGTGGGGGGCGCCTTCGGGAGCAAGGGCAGCCTGCCGATGGAGATCGCCGTGCTCGCCGACCTCGCGATCCGCCTGCGCCGGCCCTTGCGCTGGATCGAGGCCCGCCGCGACAACCTGCTGGGCTCCTATCAAGGCCGCGGGATCGACGCGGACGCCGAGATGGCCCTCGATCGCGACGGCCGGATCCTGGCCGTGCGCGCCAGGCTCATCGCCGACCTGGGCGCGTACCTCCTGCCCGCGACGCCCGTACCGCCGCTCACGTCCGCGATGCTCCTCGTCGGCACATATGCCATCCCCCACGCTTCGGTCGAGGTGGTCGGCGTGGCCACGAACAAGGTGCCGACGGGTCCCTACCGCGGGGCCGGGCGTCCCGAGGCCGCCTACCTGGTCGAGCGCATGGTGGACATCGCCTCAGGCGAGACGGGGATCGATCCGGTGGAGCTCCGCCGGCGCAACGTCATCGCACCGGACCGGTTCCCGTACCGGACGCCCCTCGGCTTCACGTACGACTCCGGGAATTACCGCGCCGCGCTCGACCGCGTGTGCGAGGTGATCGACTACCCGCGCGAGCGCGCGGGGCAGACGCAGGCGCGCGCGGCCGGACGGCTGCGGGGGCTGGGCGTGGCGCTCTACGTGGAGCGTGCGGGCAGCCAGCTGTGGGAGAGCGCCGCGGTGTCCGTCGCGCCCTCCGGACGCGTGACCGTGCGCACCGGCTCGAACCCTCAAGGGCAGGGGCACGAGACGACGTTTGCGCAGATCGCGGCCGACGTGCTGCGGGTCGATCCCGAGACGGTCACGGTCGAGCACGGCGACTCGGCCGTGGTGCCGCGCGGGGTGGGGACCTTCGGCAGCCGGTCGACGACCATCGGCGGTTCGGCGGTCGTCGTAGCCCTGGAGAAGATCCGGGCGCAGGCCGGAGCCATCGCCGCCTACCTGCTGGAAGCGTCGCCGTCCGACATCGAGTGGAGCGGCGGCCGCCTGCACGTGCGCGGGGCCCCGCAGCGGAGCGTCGCTTTCAGCGACGTGGCGGCCGCGGCCTACCAGCCGGGCCGGCTCCCCCGGGGGCACGAGATGGGCCTGCAGGCCTCCGGCGTCTTCAACCTGCCCGGGCCGGTCTTCCCGTTCGGCGCCTACGCCGCCGTCGTGGAGGTGGACCGCGAGACGGGCGGCGTCCACCTCCTCCGCCTGGTCGCGGTGGACGACGCCGGCCGGATCGTCAACCCGCTGCTCGCGGAGGGGCAGGTGCTCGGCGCGGTGGTCCAGGGGCTGGGCCAGAGCCTCAGCGAGGCCTTCGTGTACGGCGAGGACGGCCA
>DASUAK010000095.1:0-3594 GCA_035763845.1 bacterium
CGGCGGCAGCGCGGGCGCCGGCGGCTCGTGGTCCCAGCCGATGCGGTTGAGGTAGTCGCGCACGTACTGCTTGTCGAACGCCTGCAGCTCCCCGGGATACAACGCCCCGTCCCAGTAGCGGGAGGAATCGGGGGTCAGGATCTCGTCGATGAGGACGATCTCCCCGCCGCGGACGCCGAACTCGAACTTGGTGTCGGCCAGTACCAGTCCGCGGCCGGCGCTGTGCGCCGCCGCGCGTTCGTACAGGGCCACGCTGATCCCTTGGAGTGCGCGCGCCAGGTCACGCCCCACAAGATCGGCCATCTGTTCAACGGTGATGTTCTCGTCATGTCCGTGCGCGGCTTTCGTCGCCGGGGTGAAGATCGGCTCGGGCAGCCGGTCGCCGTTGCGGAGGTCCTCCGGCAGCGGGATCCCGGCCACCGCGCCTGTCCGCCGGTACTCGTCCATCGCCGACCCCGTGATGTAGCCGCGGACGACGCACTCCACGTCGATCCGCTCGCAGCGCTCGACCAGCATGACCCGGCCGTCGAACGCCGCGCGGGGCACGCCGCGGAGCGCCGGCACCTGGGGAACGATCTCGTCGAACTCCGCGCTCACCAGGTGGTGGCGGACCACGTCGCCGATCCGGCCGAACCAGAAGGCCGACAGCTGGGTGAGCACGCGGCCCTTGTCCGGGATCGGGGTGGGCAGCACGTGGTCGAAGGCGGAGAGACGGTCCGTGGCCACGATCAGCAGATGCTCGTTCGCGCGGTACACGTCGCGGACCTTGCCGCGCGTGTACAGCGGGAGATCGAGATGGCTCTCAGACAGGGTCGTGACGCTCACCGTCGCGCCTCCAGCTCCGCCGGGATGCCCACCCGCTCGAAGATGGCATCCACGTGCTTGAGATACGGGGTGTAGTCGAACAGCCCGTCCAGCTCGGCGTCGCCGAAGTGCCCGCCGCGCCGCAGCCCCTCGCGGAAGGTGGCGCCGCCGTCCACCGACGTCATCGAGGCGTCCTGCACGATGCGGTAGGCCTGCTCGCGCGTGAGCCCGCGCTGGATCAGCGCCAGCAGCACGCGGTGGCTGAAGACGAGCCCGCCGGTGCGCTCGAGATTCTGGCGCATCCGGTCGGGATACACGCGCAGGCCTTCCAGGACGAACGCCGTCTTGCGCAGCATGTAGTGCAGCAGCGCGGTGGCGCCCGGGACGGCGAGGCGCTCCACGGAGGAGTGCGAGATGTCCCGCTCGCCCCACAGCGCCTGGTCTTCCAGGCCGGCCACGGCGTACCCGCGCAGCATACGGGCCAATCCGGTGATGCGCTCGCAGAGGATGGGGTTGCGCTTGTGCGGCATCGCAGACGACCCCGTCTGCCCGGCCAGGAAGGGCTCCTCCAGCTCGCGGATCTCGGTGCGCGAGAGGCCGCGGATCTCGGTGGCGATCTTCTCCAGCGTGCCCCCGGTGATGGCGGCGGCGGCGAGCAGTTCCGCGTGGCGGTCGCGCTGCAGGATCTGCGAGGAGATGCGCGCCGGCGTGAGGCCCAGCTCGCGGCAGACGTGCGCCTCGATCGCCGGGTCGAGGTGCGCGTAGGTGCCGACCTCGCCCGAGATCTTGCCGACCGCCACAGCCGCGCGGGCCCGCTCCAGCCGCTCGGTGTCCCGCCGGATCTCGTCGAACCAGAGCGCCGCCTTCAGCCCGAACGTGGTGGGCTCGGCGTGCATCCCGTGCGTGCGGCCGGCCATCAGGGTGCGCCGGTGCGTGGCGGCCAGACGCCCCAGGGCGTCGGCGACGGTCTTCAGCTCCGCCAGCAGCAGCCCGCAGGCGCGCACCATCAGCACCGACAGCGCGGTGTCGACCACGTCAGAGGAACCCAATCCCACGTGCAGATACTTCGCATCCTCGCCGGCGGTCTCGGCCACCGAGCGCAGGAAGGCGACGACGTCGTGCTGCGTCTGGGTGCGCTCGATCTCGTCGATGCGCTCGGGCGTGCCCGGCTTCGCGCCGCGGCGCAGGCGCTGGGCGGCTTCGAGCGGCACCATGCCGCGCTTGGCCTGCGCCTCGCAGGCCAGCAGCTCGATCTCGAGCCAGACCGCGAACTTCGTCTCCGGCGCCCAGAGGCGCGCCATCTCCGGGGTCGTGTAGCGGTCGATCATACGACGCCTCCCGCCACCGGGACGGGCACAAGCGCCTCGCGCTCGCGTCCCACCCCCACCATCGAGACCGGCACACCCGTCACCTGCTCCAGCCGTTCCAGGAAGGCGCGCGCCTCGTCCGGCAGGTCCTCCATCGCGCGGACGTCGGAGGTACGCTCCCATCCGGGCAGCTCCACATAGACCGGCTCGACGCGCTCCAGCGCCGCGGTGTGCGGCACCGTGTCGAGCACGCGGGTTCCATCCCGGTACGCCACGCAGATCTTGACGGTCGGAAAGCCGTCGAGCACGTCCAGCTTCATCACGGCCAGATCCGTGAAGCCCGAGACCTCGGCGGCGTAGCGTGCGGCCACCCCGTCGAACCACCCGCACCGGCGCGGCCGGTTGGTGGAGGTGCCGTACTCATGTCCACGCTCCCGCAGCAGTTCCGCGGGAGCGTGAAGCAGTTCGGTCGGGAGCGGACCCGCCCCCACGGCGGTGGTGTAGGCCTTGACGACCCCGATCACCCGCGTGATGGCCCGCGCCGGCACGCCGGCCCCCGCACACGCCCCTCCCGCCAGACAGGTGGACGACGTGACGAACGGATACACGCCCCAGTCCAGGTCGCGCATCACGCCGAGGTGCCCTTCCAGGATGATGCGGGCGTTCCGGCGCAGCGCCTCGCGGACGACCGGATGGGTGTCCACGATCATCGGGCCCAGGCGGTCGGCCCACCGCTGCGCCGTGGACCATACCTCGTCCCGGTCCACGCTACGGCCGAGGGCCGCCGAGGCGCGCCGCGCGATCTCCTCGATCCGGTCGCGCAGGTAGGCCGGCTCGAAGAGGTCCCCGGCCCGGATGCCGACCCGCGCCGCCTTGTCGGCGTAGACCGGCCAGATCCCGCGGCGGGTGGTGCCGTGCGCCTTCCCGCCGCGCGCGTCCTCCATCATCGCGTCGAGGGCCACGTGGAACGGGAAGACCAGGTGCGCCCGCGTGCTGATGCGGAGGCGTGCGGTACTGATCCCGAGCCGCTCGAGGGCGTCGATCTCCTCGGTCAGGGCATTCGGGTCCACGACCACGCCGGGACCGATGAGGCAGTCCACGCCGGCATGGCTGATGCCCGAGGGCACGAGGTGGAGCCGCAGGACGCCGTGCTGGCCCACGATCGTGTGTCCCGCGTTGTTGCCGCCGTTGTAGCGGATGACCATGTCGGCCCGAGCGGCGAGGGCGTCGACGACCTTGCCCTTCCCCTCGTCCCCCCAGTGTCCGCCGACCACTGCCGTGACCGCCATGACCTTCTCCTTCTGCCCTACGACCGTGTGACTTCCGACCCGAATCCGGACAGATCCTCGATCTTCCGCGCCATCGCCGTCTTCCACGCCGTCAGTCTCCCCCGCAGGCCCTCATCTGAGGTGGCAAGGATCTGCACCGCGAGGATGGCGGCGTTGCGCGCGCCCCATGGCCCCACCGACACCGTGGCCACCGG
>DASUAK010000096.1:0-4711 GCA_035763845.1 bacterium
GCTGCTCGATGGTCCCCTGCTCCTTCTCCCGCACTACGAACGCCGCCGGCAGCAGCATCGCCATCAGCGTCACGGCCATGAACAGCATGTCCACGCTCTGGGGCCACTCGGGCACGAGTCCCTGATTGTAGCGCATCCGGAACCGCGCCTCGACGACGGGCGGCCGGGCGTGGTGCGGCGGCTCGTGCGCCTGGGCGGCGGCGTACTCGTGCGCGATCGCCCGGACGTACCCTCCCGCGAGCTGCGCCGTGGTGGAGAAGGTGCCGTCGCCGAGCACTTGAACCGCCGCCGGCTTCCCGCGGTGGATCCGCCGTGCGAATCCCTCAGGGACGACAACGACCATCGACGCTTCGCCGCCGTCCAAGACGGCGGTAACCTCCTCCTCGCGTTCGATGCTGCGACGCACCGAGAAGTAGGGCGGGCGGAGCCGCTCCACGAACGCGGCGCTCTGCGGGGAACGATCGCGGTCGTAGACCGCGACCGGGAAGTCGTTCACCGCCAGACTGTACTGGGTGGCGCTCTGGTACGGATGCACCCCAAACAGGAACACCGCCACGAAGACCAGGGCGGGATCCCGGAGGAAGGTGCGCAGCTCCTTCGCCACCAGCGCCAGCAGCCGCATGATCTCCCTCACCGCCTCCGCTTCCTGAACCCGGCCACCGACAACAGCACAAAGGCGAGGGCATAGCCGCCGAGGACGAGCACGGTCCCTCCGTAGCTCGTCCACCCCAGGCCCTTCAGGAAGACGCCCCGCACCAACCCCATGAACTCCGCGGTCGGCAGCGTCCGGCTCACCAGCCGGCCCGATGTGTCCAGGGCGTCGATGGGTGTGAGCCAGCCGGAGTAGAACAGCCCGACGGCCATGACGAGCGTTCCGGCGATCAGCAGCGCCGCGATCTGCGTGCGGACCAGCACGGAGATCACCAGGCCGAGGGCGGTCGTCGCCACGACGAAGACGAGGGCGGCCGCCGTGAGCAGGCTCACGCTGCCCCGGAGGGGAAGCCCGAACAGCCCGAGGGCGCCGAGCAGGAGCAGGAGATACCCGCCGAAGGTGATGGCGGCGTACGGGATGAGCTTTCCGATGATGTATTCCCAGCGGGCGAGCGGGGCGGTCTGGATGTTCAGGATGGCCCCGCTCTCCTTCTCCCGGGTCACGCTGAGGGAGACCAGGATCGGCGCCCAGAAGAGCAGGCTGACGACCACGAGGCCGGGGACGATGAAGTTCCTGGACTCGAGGGCCGGATTGTACCAGACGCGGCTGACGACGTCCACCTCGGTCCGCCCCGCGCCGGCGCCGGGGATCCGGAGGGCCAGGGCGGCCAGCTGGTCGTGGTTGAACTGGGCGACGACGGCCCCAGCATATCCCCGCGTGATCTCCGCCCGGCTGAGGAACGAGGCGTCGATGAGGATCTGGCTCTGCGCTTCCCCCCGCAGCAGGTCCCGGCCGAACCCCGGCGGGATGACGACGCCGACACGGACCCGGCCGGCCTGCAGGGCATCCTCGAGGGCGTCATCGTCCCAGACGGTCGCGGCCAGGCGGAAGTAGCCGGACGAGGTGAAGGCCGCCAGGAACCGCCGGCTCGCGGCGCTCTGGTCGGCGTCGAACACGCCGAGGGGCAGGTTCTTCACGTCCGAGGTCATGCCGTACCCCATGATGATCAGCGTCAGCAGCGGGAGCAGCAGCGCCATGAAGAGGTAGAAGCGGTCGCGCAGGAGGACGCGCAGCTCCTTGCGCATCACGGCGCCGATGCGCCGCCCACGGGCCCGCGCGGATTCACGCCACGGCATCGGAGGCCGCCTTGCTCTCGATCAAGGTCGCGAAGACCTCGTCCATCGCCATCGGCACCTCCCGCACCTCGGCCGGGCCGAGCCCGGCGGCGGCCAGGACCGACGGGATCGTCCCGCGGTCCACGTCCGGGTCGGTGCTGAAGACGTGGAGCCGCCGGCCGAACAGGACCACCCGAGGGTAGCGGGCCTCGAGGATCTCCTGCGCCTCACGGAACCGCGTGGACACGACTTCCAGCACCCGTCCGCGGCGCGCTTCCGCCTCGCGCCGGATCTCACCCGGCTCCCCCAGTGCCACGAGGCGCCCTTGGTGCATCAGGGCAAGGCGGTCGCAGAGCTCCGCCTCTTTCATATAGTGGGTCGTCACGAGCGTCGTGACGTGCCGGTCGCGGGCCAGCATCGTGATCAGCTCCCAGAACTGGCGCCGGGCCAGCGGGTCCACCCCGGACGTGGGCTCGTCCAGGAACAGCACGCTCGGCTCATGGAGGATGGCCCCGGCCAGGGCCAGGCGCTGGCGGAACCCCAACGGGAGATCACGAGCCAGCCTGCGGCGGTGCTCCGTCAGTCCCGTCAGATCGATCACGGCCGCGGTCCGCTCACGCTGCCGCCGCCCGGAGAGGCCGTAGATCCTCGCGTAGAGGCCGAGGTTCTCTTGCACGGTGAGGTCCGGGTAGAGCGAGAAGCGCTGCGACGTATAGCCGATCGCCGCCTTGATCCGGCCGGGCTGCGAGCGCACGTCGTAGCCTGCGACAACGCCCCGTCCTTCGCTCGGCCGGAGCAGCCCGGTCAGCATCTTGATCACGGTTGTCTTACCGGCCCCGTTGGGTCCGAGGAAGCCGAAGATCTCTCCCCGGCGGACCGCAAACGTGACGCGGTCCACGGCCGTGAACGCCCCGAACCGCCGGGTCAGCCCGTCGACCTCGATGGCAGGGGGATCTTCCGGCGCGGCGGGGGCCCAGCCTCGCAGCCCGGAGGCCGGATGCCTGACCTCCGGAACACCGTCCATCAGGGCCACGAAGACATCTTCCAGCGAGGGCTCGCCCGCCGCGGGGCCGGGCAGCAGGGCCGGGGCGGACTCGGGATGCGTGGTCGCCAGCACCCGCCCGCGGGCCATGAGCGCGACGCGCGTGCAGCGCTCCGCCTCGTCCAGGTACGGGGTCGACACCAGCACTGTCATGCCCTTGTCGCGGCTGAGGCGTGTGATGATCTGCCAGAAGTCCCTCCGCGACAGCGGATCCACGCCCGTCGTCGGCTCATCCAGCAGGAGGACGTCGGGGAGGTGGATCAGGGCCCCGGCCAGGCCGAGCTTCTGCCGCATGCCCCCGGAGAGGTGGCGGGCCAGCCGGTCGGCGGCCGGCTGCAGACGAGTGATCTCGAGCAGCATGCGGCGGTGCGACGCGAACGCCTCGGGGGGGACGTTCCGCAGGTCGGCGAAGAACCGCAGATGCTCGTCAACCGTGAGGTCGTCGTAGAGATTCAAGCCCAGGCCCTGCGGCATGTAGCCGATCCGCGCCTTGACACGCTCGGGGTCGCGCAGCACGTCGATCCCTGCGACGAGGGCGCGTCCGAGGGTCGGGAGCAGCACCCCGGCCAGCACCTGGAGGATCGTGCTCTTTCCCGCACCGTCGGGGCCGAGCAGCCCGAAGATCTCGCCCGGATAGACGGAGAGCGAGACGTCGTGTACGGCCTCGACGCGGCGGTACCGCTTCGAGAGGTGCTCGACCTCGATGAGCGGCGTCCCCGCGGTCATGGAGCGGGGACCGGGTTCCATGTGATCTCCGCGTCGGCCGGCATGCCCGGCTTGAGGATCCCGTCGCGGTTGTCGACGGCGAGCTTCACCGCGAAGACCTGCTTCACGCGCTCGTCCTTCGTCTGCACGTCCTTGGGGGTGAACTCCGCACGCTGGCCGATCTCGATCAGCGTCCCCGCGAACGAGCGATCCGGAAACCCATCGATGGAGACCCGGGCGCCGGCGCCGATGCGGATCCGGCCGACGTCCGGCTCGGGGATGAAGACCTTGAGCCACAGGGCGTCCAGGTCGACGATCACGACCAGCGGCGTACCGGCGGGGACAACCTCGCCCGCGTTCACGACCTTGCTGACCACGACGCCTGCCGCTGGCGCGTAGACGCGCGTCTCGTCCAGCACGCTGCGCAGCTCGTCCCGCGCGGCCTCCGCCGCGGCGAGCTGGGCGCGCGATGCGCTCACCAGGGCCTCCGCGCGGCCGAGCTGATCCCTCGCGGCCGCGGCCTCCCGCTCACGGAGCCCGACCAGCAGCGGCCCCGCCTGCGCTCCCGCCCGCACCGCTTCGGCCTGCCGTATCGCCGCCTCCGCCTGGACCAGGGCGGCCCGGGCCTGCTGCAGCTGCTCGCCCGCCTCGTGGTGGGTCGCGAGGGCTCCGTCGAAGGCGGCGCGGGCAGCATCCACCTCCATCGCCGGCACCGCGCCCCGGCCAAAGAGGTCGCTCAGGCGGCCGAGATCCTGCCGGGTCTTCGTCTGGACCGCGTCCGCGGCGCGCACACCCTGCTCGGCCCGGCGCACGGCGGCCCGGGCCTGCGACGCCTGCGCGCGGGCGGCCGCCAGAGCAGCCTCGGCCTGCGCGGTCCCGCTGCCGGACTGGATCCGCGTCACTTCCACCGCGGTGAGGGCCTGCTGCACCTGCTGCCGCGCGGCGGACAACCCCGCATCGGCCTGCACGACCTGGGCGCGCGCGACCGAGACCTGCGCCTGAGCCTGCCGCATCCGGGAGCGCAGCTCCTCGGACTCCAGGACAGCGACGAGCTGTCCCCCGGTCACGCGGTCGCCTTCGCGGACGAACATCTGCGCGATGCGACCGCCGACCGTCGAGCTGACCAGGGTCTCCTCGCCCTCGATCCGTCCGCTGGCAAGCAACACGCCTTGGGGAGCCCGTGCCCGCACGCGCTGC
>DASUAK010000097.1:0-5493 GCA_035763845.1 bacterium
CCGCACCGGATTCGTGCCGAACGCCATCGGCAGCTCGCGATAGTCCGTCATCTCCAGGATCACGGCGTCGGCCGCCTTCCCCGGCTCCAGGCTGCCGACCTCTTCGGCCGCGCCGATCGCGTGCGCCGCGTTGATCGTCGCCGCGACGATCGCTTCCGCCGGATCCAGATGCATCCCGATGCAGCCCAGCGCGACCGCCATCGGCATCGAGTAGGTCGGGCTCGTCCCGGGGTTGAAGTCGGTGGCCAGCGCCACCGCCACCCCCAGCTCGATCATCCGCCGGGCGCGGGCGTAGGGCAATCCCAGAAAGAGCGCCGTACCGGGCAGCAGCACGGCCATCGTCCCGGTGGCGGCCATCGCCGAGAGGCCCTCATCCGACGCGTACAGCAGGTGATCGGCCGAGACGGCGCCCACCTCGGAGGCCAGCTGCGCCCCGCCGAGGTCGGACAGTTCATCGGCATGGATCTTCGGCTCGAGCCCGGCGTCCGCGCCCGCGGTCAGGACCGCGCGGGACTGCTCGGGTGTGAAGGCGCCGCCCTCGCAGAAGACGTCGCAGAACTCCGCCAGGTCTTCCTCTACGATGGCGGGGATCATCTCCTCGATCACCAGGCGGACGTAGGCGTCGGGATCGCCGGCATGCTCGGGGGGCACGGCGTGCGCTCCGAGGAAGGTGGGGATGACGTCCACGTCGTGGGCGGCGGTGAGGCGGTGGATCGCCCGCAGCAGCTTCAGCTCATCCTCCACCGTCAGCCCGTATCCGCTCTTTGCCTCCGCCGTGGTCGTGCCGTGGGCCAGCATCCGGTCGAGGCGCGCGCGGCCCAGGGCCACCAGCCGCTCCTCGGACGCCTCCCGGGTGGCCCGCATCGTGGCGACGATGCCCCCGCCCCGCCGCGCGATCTCCTGGTAGGTCGCCCCGCCCAGGCGCTGGGTGAACTCACCGGCGCGGGAGCCGTCGAAGACGAGGTGGGTGTGCGGATCGACGAAGCCGGGAAGGACGACGGCCCCGGCCGCGTCGACGCGCGCACCGCCGGGGACCAGCGTGATCTCGTCCAGCACCTGCCCCGCCGGGCCGGCTGCGACGACGACGCCGTCCGCGGCGGCGAGCGCCCCGTCCGCGACGAGGCCCAGCTCGCGCAGCGCCTTGCCCGTCCGGGGCCACTCGTTCGGACCGGCGAGCGTGAGCAGCTGCCCGGCGTTGACGATGAGGAGATCGGCCGGAGCCTTCACTCCATCAGTCGCGTTTCCAGGATCTGCTCGCGGGCGAACCCGCGCAGCCGGAGGTAGAAGCGGGCCGCATCGGCCAGGGCGTCCAGCGGAATCAGCCCCACCACCTGGCTCTCCAGGATGTCCACGCCCCAGCGGGCGGCCTCCGTCCGCACGAGCTCGAAGGCGCGGTGGATGGGGGTCCTCGTGTAATCCAGCAGGTTCATCGAGACCTGGGCCTGGCCGGTGTCGCTCTTCACGCCCATCGCCTGCACGTTCACCAGCCCGCCGGTACTCTCACGCACTCCGCGGGCGATCTGTTTGGCGACGTCCACGTCGAGGGTGGTCAGGTTGATGTTGTAGGCGATCAGTGGGCGCCGGGCGCCCACGACGGTGGCGCCGGCCGTGGGATGGGCCACCGGATCGCCGGCGTCCGGAGCCCACGCGGGATCGCCCAGCTTCGCGGCCAGCCCCTCATACTCGCCTTTGCGGATGTCGGGCAGCCGGCGGCGCTCCGGCCGGGTCGCCGCCTCGGCGTAGAAGAAGACCGGCACCCGGAACTGCTCCCAGATGCGACGACCCAGATCGCGCGAGGCGGCCACGCACTCTTCCATGGAGAGCCCGGCCACCGGGACGAGCGGGATGACGTCCACCGCGCCCAGGCGCGGGTGCTCGCCCTCGTGCGCGTTCATGTCGATGAGCTCCACGGCGCGCCCCGCCGCGGCGAGGGCGGCCGCGGTCACGGCCCCCAGCTCGCCCACGAAGGAGAGCACGCAGCGGTTGTGGCTGGGGTCGGCCTGGATGTCCAGCAGCCGCACGCCGTCGCTTGCGCGGACCGCGGCGGCGATCGCCTCGATCACGGCGGCGCGGCGGCCTTCGCTGAAGTTCGGGACGCACTCCACGATGCGCGCCATGCGGTGGGCATCTTCTGCGCCGCGCGGAGGTTCTCCTCGACAGGAGGCGTTTGCGCGCGCACAGAACATCCCATGACGGTGCGCGACGACCGGCTCAGCAAATTCCTCGCCCTCGTCCTCCGTCACAAGCCCGAGACCGTGGGGGTCGCGCTCGATCCCGCGGGGTTCGTTGACCTGGAGGCCCTGGCCGCGGCGATCGCCGGCCAGCCGGGATGGGCGGGCACGACGGCGGAGGCGATCCGCAAGCTCGCCGACCAGGATCCCCGGCGCTACGAGGTGGCCGGCGGCCGCATCCGGGCCCGGTACGGCCACACGGTGCCCATCGACACCCCCGGCACGCCGGTCATCCCGCCCGAGTGGCTGTACCACGGCGTGGCCGCCGGCGCCGCGGAGACGGTGCGCGAGTCGGGGCTCCACCCGGTGGACCGCCAGTTCGTGCACCTGTCCGCGACCCGGCAGGACGCGCGCGCGGTGGCCGCGCGGCGCGCCAGCGACGCGGTGGTCTTCACGATCCTGGCGCGGCGGGCCAGCGAGAGCGGCGTCGCCTTCTTTCACGCATCCCCCGGCATCTACCTGACCCGCCACGTGCCCCCGCAGTTCCTCCATCTTCCCAACTCCTGAGCCGCCGCGTACACTGGGCATGGCCACCTGGCCTCTGGAGGACCGAATGCTCCCCGACGCGCTCGTCTCCGACGTCATCGCCCACGCCCTGCGGGGCGGAGCCTCGTTCGCCGAGCTGTACGTGGAGCGCTGGAAGCGCCGCGCCCTGCGCGTGCTCGACGGTGAGGTGAAAGAAGCGACGAGCGGCGTGGAGTACGGCGCCGGCGTGCGCCTCTTCTACGGCACCGAGGTCGCCTACGCGTACACGAACGACCTCACCCCGCAGGCGCTGCTCGAAGTCACCGACAACCTGGTGCGGGTAAAGGGCGGCGCGGGCCGGGTGGATGCGCAGGGAGCGGGCGGCCTCGACTTCCGCAAAACGTCGGCGGCGGGAGTGCATACACCGCAGGTGCCCTTCGACAAGCACCCCAAGCGCTACCGGCTCGACCGCCTGCGTGAGGCGGACGCGGGCGCGCGGGTCGCGCCCGAGATCGCCCAGGTGGAGTCGCACCTGCAGGAGTGGGAGCAGGACGTCCTCGTCGCCCACTCGGAGGGTGTCTGGGCGGAAGACCGGCGCGTGCGCACGCGCCTCTACGTAAACGCGATCGCCCGCGAGAACGGGACGGTGCAGACCGGGACGGCCTGGGAAGGCCTCAGCGTCGGGCTCGAGCTCTTCGACCGCTTCCCGCCGCGCGAGGTCGGTGTGCAGGCGGGGCGGCAGGCGATGACCAACCTCCGCGCGCGCCCGGCGCCGGCGGGGACGATGCCGGTGGTCATCGGCAACGCCTTCGGCGGGGTCATCTTCCACGAGGCGGTCGGCCACCTGCTCGAGACGACCTCGGTGGCGAAGAAGGCCTCCGTCCTCTCGGACATGATCGGGCAGCAGCTCGCCGGCCCCATGGTCACCTACATCGACGACGGCACGACCCGGAACGGCTGGGGCAGCAGTGAGTTCGACGACGAAGGGGCACAGACCAGGCGCACGGTGCTCATCGAAAAGGGCGTCCTGAAGAGTTACATGGTGGATCGATGGGGGGCACTCCTGACCGGGTACGCCCCGACCGGGTCGGGGCGTAGACAGGACTACACCTTCGCGCCCACCTCGCGGATGCGGAACACCTTCATCGCCCCGGGCGACACGCCGATCGAGCGGCTCTTCGCCCAGGTCGAGCGCGGCCTCTACGCCAAGTCGTTCCGCGGCGGCCAGGTCAAGCCGGGCTCAGGAGAGTACAACTTCGGCGTCCAGGAAGCGTACATGATCCGCGGCGGGCAGCTGGCCGAGCCCGTGCGCGGGGCGATGCTTGTCGGCAAGGGACCGGAGACGCTGCGCCGGGTCGTGGCCGTCTCGGACGATCTCTCGAACGGCTCGGGGATGTGCGGGAGCCTCTCCGGCGCCATCCCGGCGGAGGTCGGGCAGCCCCACGTGCTTGTGTCGGAGATCGTGGTGGGAGGCGAGCAGACGTGACGCACGACGAGGCGCGGGCATACGTGCTGGCCCGGGCCAGAGAGCGGGGCGCCGCCGCGGAGGTGCTGCTCGAGACGGCGCGCGAGATCACCGCGCGCTCGCACCAGCGCAAGCTCGAGCAGATCGTGCAGGCCGTGCGGGGCGGGCTCGGTGTCCGCGTGGTCGCGGGCGGCCGCACCGGCTACGCCTACAGCGAAGAGCTGACCCCGGAAGCGCTGGACTGGATGCTGCAGGAGGCGCTGGACAACGCCGCCCTCCAGTCGGAGACCGGGGGCTTCATCCCGCCGGGGCGCAGCGCCGGCCGCAGCGACATGGTGGGGGACCGGCTGCGCGGGTCGCTCGAGGCCAAGGTGCAGATGGCGATCGGCCTCGAGGGCACGATCCGCGAGGACCCGCGTGTGAAGCAGGTCCTCTACGCCTCGTACATGGAGCGGGAGTGGGAGGTGGCGATCGCCTCCACGGAGGGCGCCGAGGGCTCGTACCGGCGCGGGGCCGCGGGGCTTATGGCCTCGGCGGTCATGCAGGAGGGCACCAGCCGCAAACAGGGCTTCGACGACGAGTGGTCCACGCGCGTGGGGACGCTGGAGCCCGGCCGCACCGCGCTGGAGTTCACGGAGCGCACCGGACGGCTGCTGGGGGCCCGTCCCCTGCGCACCGGGCGCTACCGGGCCTACTGGGAACCCAAAGCGGCGGCCGCACTGCTCGCCGCCTTCTCCCCGATGTGGAACGCCAAGAACGTCGCCGAGCGCAAGAGCCCGCTGGCCGGCCGCATCGGCGAGCGGGTCGCTTCGCCGCCGGTCACCCTGATCGACGACCCGCTGCTGCCCGACGGCCTCGCCTCGCGCCCCGTGGACGCGGAAGGGACCCCGGGCCGCCGGACGGTCCTGCTCGAGGGCGGCGTGCTGCGCTCGTACCTGACCAACTCCGAGACGGCGAAGACGCTGGGGATGGAGAACACCGGCCACGCGGGACGCACCTACCGCGGCATCCTGAGCATCGCGCCCAGCAACCTCTACCTGGCCCCGGGCCAGGGCGTTTCACTCACCGAAGGCGTCGTGATCACCGACCTGATGGGACTGCACGCGGGGACGAATCCGGTGACGGGGGAGTTCTCGGTGCAGGCGCTGGGGCTGTGGGTCGAAAGCGGCAAGGTCACCCATCCCGTCGAGAACTTCGCCGTGGCCGGCAGCTTCCTCACGCTGCTGACGCAGATCAGCGCGTTGGGGTCAGAGCTGCGCTGGGAGTTCGGCGGCCGGACGGCCTACGGCGCCCCGATGGTCGAGGTGGCCGAGCTCTCCTTCGCCGGCGCCT
>DASUAK010000098.1:0-8955 GCA_035763845.1 bacterium
GAGGGCGGCAGCACGATCACCCAGCAGCTGGCGCGCAGCGTCTTCCTCACCCAGAAGCGCGTCTTCAGCCGCAAGCTGGCCGAGATCATGCTGGCCGTGGAGATCGAGCGCCGCCTGACCAAGGCCGAGATCCTCGAGCGCTACCTCAACCAGGTGTACTTCGGCCAGGGCGCCTACGGCGTCGAGATGGCCGCGCGCGTGTACTTCGGCAAGCACGCGAAAGGCCTCACCCTGCCCGAGAGCGCGCTGCTCGCCGGGGTCATCCGCGCCCCCTCCATCTACTCCCCCAGCCAGAACCGCGACCTGACGAAGGCGCGGCAGCGCGTCGTCCTCCATCGCATGGCCCAGCTTGGTTTCATCACCGACCGGCAGGCCGCGGAGGCGGCGGAGCAGCCCCTCGGGTTGTCCGCGGGCGGGAACGCCGGCCTGAGCGGCATCCGCGCGCCGTACTTCGTCTCCTACATCCTGCCGTATCTGCTGGACCGCTACGGCGAAGAGGTCGTCTATAACGGAGGCCTGCGCATCTACACCACGCTGGACGTCGCGATGCAGGCTGCCGCGGAGAAGGCCCTGCGGGCGGGGCTCGAGCAGGCGGAGCAGCAGAAGCTGCGGGTCTCGCAGGGCGCGCTGGTGGCGATCGATCCCCAGACCGGCTTCATCCGGGCGATGATCGGCGGCTACGACTTCGAGAAGAGCCAGTTCAACCGCGCCTGGCAGGCCTACCGCCAGCCCGGCTCGGCCTTCAAGCCCTTCATCTATACGGCGGCGGTCGCCAACCGGATGACGACGACCAAGATCATCGTGGACGAGCCGGTGACCTATGAGATCGCCGGCGCGACCGCGGCGGAGCGGATCTGGGAGCCCAAGAACTACGACGGGAAGTTTCGCGGGCCGATCGCCCTGCGCGCCGCCGTGGAGCAGTCCATCAACATCCCCGCGGTCAAGACGATCGCCGAGCTCGGACCCCAGACCGTCATCGCCTACGCGAAGCGG
This sequence comes from bacterium, assembly GCA_035763845.1. Lineage (GTDB taxonomy): Bacteria > Sysuimicrobiota > Sysuimicrobiia > Sysuimicrobiales > Kaftiobacteriaceae > Kaftiobacterium. Next base: position 994 of record DASUAK010000098.1, read on the forward strand.
ATGGGCATCACCTCGCCGATGCAGCCCGTCCTCTCGCTGGCCCTGGGCACGCCGGACGTCACCCCGCTGGAGATGGCCTCCGCCTACGGCACGCTGGCCGCGATGGGCGTCCGGGCGGAGCCCATCGCGGTGCGGCGCGTCACCACCCGCGACGGGGAGATCCTCGAGGACAACCTCCCGCGCCGCGAGCTGGTGCTGAGCGGCGACGTGGCCTACGTCATGATCGACATCATGAAGGGCGTGATCACCCGGGGGACGGGGCGGGCCGCGGACATCGGCCGGCCGGCCGCGGGCAAGACCGGTACCACGGACGACTACCGCAACGCCTGGTTCATCGGCTTTACCCCGCAGCTCTCCACCGCGGTCTGGGTGGGCAACGACGACAACAAGCCGATGCGGCGCGTCGTCGGCGGCGTCGTCCCGGCGCGCGTCTGGCGTGCCTTCATGGCCGCGGCCGTGCAGCCGCTCCCGCCGCAGGACTGGCCCCGCCCGGACGGCGTCGTGTCGGTCACGGTCTGCGGCGGCACCGGTCTGCTGGCCACCGGCGCCTGCCGCTCCCCCCGTGCCGAGGTGTTCATCCGCGGCACCGAGCCCACCGAGTACGACTACGGCCTGGGGGCGGCGGGCGACGGCATCGAGGGGACGAAGGTGACCGGCCCGGTCCCGCTCGAGATCCTCACCCCCCGCGGCGGGGAGTCCCTGACCTCCCCGTTCTCGATCGACGGCTCCACCGCGCCCGGCGTCCGCGTCACGGTCAGCATCCTGGCCCAGGGCGGCTTCCTGCGCATCCAGGTCGCGGAGACCGAGCTGCCGGTGACGGACGACGGGAAGTTCAACTACGTCTTCCGCCCGTCGCTGCGCATCATCGGCGTCCGCTACATCATCACCGTGACGGCCACGACCGCCGACGGGGCGCGGTCGGTGGGCACCCTGACCGTGACGGAGCGCTGAGCGCCGTAGTACAATACAGAGGCTCCCAACCCGACAGCGACGAGGGTTTCCGTGTCCGGGCATTCCAAGTGGCATAACATCCGTATCAAGAAGCAGAAGGTTGACCTCGTGCGCGGCAAGATGTTCAGCAAGTTCGCGCGCGAGATCGCCGTGTCCGCCAAGGAAGGCGGCGCCAACCCGGACGGGAACGCGCGCCTGCGGACGGCGATCGAGCGGGCGCGCGAGGCGGGGATGCCCAACGACAACATCCAGCGGGCCGTCCAGCGCGGGGCGGGGGGGGCCGAGGGCGCGAACTACGAGTCGATCACCTACGAGGGGTACGCCCCCGGCGGTGTGGCCGTCCTGGTCGAGGTCCTCACGGACAACCGCAACCGGACGGCCGCGGACGTGCGCAGCATCTTCAGCAAGAACGGCGGCGCGCTCGCCGAGATGGGCTCCGTGGCCTGGATGTTCGATCGGCGCGGGATCATCATGGTCGAGCGGGCCAAGGTGACGGAGGACGACCTGCTGATGGTCGCCCTCGAAGCGGGAGCGGACGACGTGCGCAGCACCCCGGAGGCCTTCGAGATCGTCACCGCCCCCGAGCAGCTCTTCAAAGTGAAGCAGGCCCTCGAGGCCGCCCGCGTCCCCCTGCAGTCGGCCGATGTCACCATGGTCCCGAAGTCCACCGTGCGGGTCGAGGCGCGCGAGGCCAAGCAGGTCCTGGCCCTGATGGACGCGCTGGAAGACCACGACGACGTCCAGCAGGCCTACGCCAACTTCGATATCCCCGACGAGATCCTCCAGCAAGTCAGCTGACCGCCAACACCGCTGCCGACGCCTCCGCTTCCTCCGGAGGGCCGCCTGGCCGTACGTCGAAAGGTTGCGCCCGAAGGCGGACAACAAGGCGTCGGGCCGAGGAGGCGGAGGTTTGGTCACGAACCCCTGAAGGAAGAGGATAGGCCGTCCCGGTTCGACGGACCATACGACGTGCTATAATACGAACACAGGTTCGATGATGCGCATCCTCGGTGTCGATCCAGGCCTCCGGGCGACCGGCTTCGCGGTGCTGCAGGGCTCGCCCCAGGGCGTCCGGCTGATCCAGACCGGCGTCATCCGCACCGATGATGCGGCTGCGCTTCCCTTCCGGCTGCGTGCCATCCACGCCGCCCTGGCCGAGCTCATCGCCGGCCACCGCCCCGACGGCCTGGCTGTCGAGGACCTCTATGCCGCTCAGCGGTTCCCCCGTACCGCGATCCTGATGGGGCATGTCCGCGGCGTGGTCTGCCTGGCCGCGGCCGAGCATGACATCGCGGTGGACGCGCTGCCGCCCGCCGCCGTGAAGTCGGCGATCGGGGGCTTCGGCGGCGCGAGCAAGGGGCAGATCCAGCAGGTGGTGCGGCGGCTGCTGGGCCTGGACGCTTCGGTGGAAACGCACGCCGCAGATGCAGCGGCGATGGCGCTGGTCGTCCTGTCCCGGCGCGGCGTGCCGCTGGCGCGGACCCGGGAGGCCGCGGCGGGATGATCGCCTTCCTGCGGGGGCCGATGCTGCGGCGCGGCGACGAGACGGTAGTCTTGGAGGCCGGGGGGGTGGGCTACGAGGTCCACCTGCCGGCCGTCGTGGCGCGCGCGCTGCCGGTGCCGCGCGGGGACGACCGTCCGGTTGTGGCCCTGCACATCTCCTTCCACGCCACCCAGAACCAGCCCAAGCCGCTGCTCATCGGGTTCCTGCACGAGGTCGAGCAGGAGTTCTTCGAGCGCTTCATCACCGTGGACGGGATGGGGCCGACCAAGGCGATGAAGGCCATCGTCCATCCCATCCACATGATCGCCGACGCCATCGAGCGCAAGGACGTCGGCTTCCTGCGCCGGCTGCCGGGGATCGGGGAGCGCACCGCGGAGAAGGTGGTGGCCGCCCTGCACGGCAAGATGGGAAAGTACGCGCTGCTGCGCGAGCCCGCCTCGGAGCCGCAGCGGGTCGGGGAGGACTTCAAGGACGAGGTCCTCGACGTGCTCACCACCCAGCTCGGGCACCGCCCGGCCGAAGCCCGCCGCATGGTCGAGGAGGCGCTGCGGCGCCGGCCGTCGATCGCCTCGGCGGAGGAGTTGTTCCAGGAAGTGTACCGGGTGGAGAAGGGCGCGGAGGTGACGGCCTCGTGAGCCTGACCAGCGACGAGCAGTTCATCCGCAGCCTCCGTCCCCGTACGCTGGATGAATGCATCGGGCAGGCGAAGGTCATCGAGGGGCTGCGCATCAGCATCCAGGCCGCCCGCGAGCGCGAGGAGGCCCTCGACCACGTGCTGCTGCACGGGCCGCCCGGATTGGGCAAGACCACATTGGCCAACGTCGTCGCCCAGGAGATGGGGGCGAACATCATCACCACCTCGGGGCCGGCCCTGGAGCGCGGCGGCGACCTGATGGGGATCCTCACCAACCTCCAGCCCAACGACGTGCTGTTCATCGACGAGATCCACCGCCTCTCCCGCGCGGTCGAGGAATTCCTCTATCCGGCGATGGAGGACTTCTGCGTCAACTTCGTCATCGAGAAAGGGGCGCACGCCCGCACGCTGCGCTACCAGCTGCGGCCGTTCACCCTGGTGGGCGCCACGACCCGGGCCGGACTGCTCTCCTCGCCGCTGCGCGAGCGCTTTGGGATCTTCCACCACCTCGACTTCTTCTCGATCGAGGAGCTGGTCAGCGTGGTGCGCCGCTCCGCGTCGATCCTCGCCATCCCCATCACCGACGAGGGCGCCCTGGCCATCGCCTCGCGCGCCCGCGGCACGCCGCGCATCGCCAACCGGCTGCTGCGCCGCGTGCGGGACTACGCACAGGTGCGCGGGGACGGACGGATCACCGACGCCCTGGCGGCGGTGGCGCTGGAGTTCGAGGGGGTGGACGGCCGGGGGCTCGATGCCCTCGACCGCGAGCTGCTGCGCACGATCGCCGCGGTGTACGCGGGGGGGCCGGTGGGCCTCGAGGCGGTGGCGGCGACGCTGAACGAGGAAGCGCAGACGATCGAGGAGGTCGTCGAGCCCTACCTGCTCAAGATCGGTTTTCTCACCCGGACGCCGGCGGGCCGGCGCATCACCGCCGCGGCGTGCGAGCACCTCGGACTCGTCCTCCCCGACCGGCCGAGGACCCAGGGCGCGCTGTTCGAGCGATGAGCGACGCCGGGCGGCTGCTGATGATCGTGGGCGTGGTCCTGCTCGCCGTGGGGGCGCTGATGACGTTCGCGGGGCGCGGGCTGCGGCTGCCGGGCGACATCATCATCCACCGCGGCGAGTACACCGTCTACATCCCGATCGCGACGAGCATCTTGTTGAGTGTGATCCTGACGGTCGTGCTGAGCTTCTTGGTGCGCAGGTAGCTATGATGCGTCCGGTCCTCGTCATCCTGCTCCTCGTCGCACTGATCCCGCCGCCGCCTACCTGGGCGACGGCGGGACTCCGGGTAGGCATCCTGCGCGAGCAGGGGCAGGTGGTGGTGATGAGCGAGCGGCCCATCGATGTCGTGGCCGGATGGAAGCGGGTGCAGCTGCCGCCCGGGGCTCACGAGATCACTCCCGGCGTCTTCGGTCCCCTCGTGCCGGAGATCGGTGAGGCGGCGGCCCCGGCACGCTTCACACCGACCGGCGAGGCGCGGCTCTTCATCGGCATCCGGCCCTACCGCGGTATCATCGAGATCCGGCGCACGCCCGCGGGGCGGCTCACCGTCATCAACGAGCTCCCGCTAGAGTCGTACCTGTACGGCGTGCTCAAGATGGAGGTCGATCCGGCCTGGCCGGCCGAGGCGCTCAAGGCGCAGGCCGTGGCCGCGCGCACCCTGGCCCTCTACAACCTCGGGCGGTACCGCTCCGAGGGCTACGACGTGCGGGCTACGACGGACACGCAGGTGTACGGCGGCATCCTGGCCGAGGATCCGCGCACCGTCGCCGCGGTGGACGCGACGCGCGGGGAGGTGCTGGTGTACCAGGGGCGGCCGATCCTCGCCGTGTACCACTCCGACTCCGGCGGGATGACGGAGAGCAGCGAGTTCGTCTGGGGCGGCCGTTATCCGTACCTGCGCGGGGTGTCTGATCCGTTCACGTCCGCCGCCCCGTGGGTCGTGAAGCTGGACCTGCCATCGCTCGAAGACCGGCTGCGCCGTGGCGGCAAGCCGGTCACCGGGCTGCAGCGCGTCACCGTGGAAGAGCTGACCCCCTCGGGCCGCGTCGCCACGGTGCGCATCGACTCCGTGATGGGAACGCTGGTCCTGAAGGCGACCGAGCTGCGCAGCGCGCTCGGCGTCGGCGTCATGAAGAGCACCCTGTTCACGGTACGCCTCCTGGAGGAGGAGCAGGCCGTGGAGTTCGCCGGCCGGGGCTCGGGCCACGGCGTGGGGATGAGCCAGTGGGGCGCCCGCGGGCTCGCCATGCAGGGCCGCGCGTACGCCGACATCCTGCGCTATTACTACGCCGGCGTGAGCCTCGAGTCGAGGTAGTTGCGCCTCTCCGACTTCGACTACGCTCTGCCCCAGGAGCTGATCGCCCAGCACCCGGCCTCGCCGCGCGACAGCGCGCGTCTCCTGGTTCTCCACCGCTCCGGCGGCAGGATCGAGCACCGCACCTTCCGCGACCTCCCGGACTATCTGCGGCCGTCCGACGTCCTCGTCCTCAACGACACGCGGGTCATCCCGGCGCGGCTGCTCGGCCGCAAGCGCACGGGCGGGGCGGTGGAGGTCCTGCTGCTGCGGCCGGCGGGGGAGCGGCACGGCGGCCGTGAGACGTGGGAGGCTCTCGTACGCCCGGGCCGGCGCCTGCGGGCCGGCCTGCGCCTTGCGTTCGGAGAAGGTCAGGCCGGCGAACTGCGGGCGGAGATCGTCGCCGCGCGGCCGGACGGGATCCGGCTGGTGGCCTTCGACGGCGACCGGCCCGTGCTGGCGGCCGCCCGCGAGATCGGGAAGACGCCGCTGCCGCCCTACATTCATGAGCCGCTCGACGATCCTGCGGACTACCAGACCGTGTACGCTGCCGACGAGGGCGCGGTCGCCGCACCGACCGCGGGGCTGCACTTCACACCGGAGCTGCTGGCGCGCATCCGCGCCTCGGGGATCACGACGGTCACGATCACGATGCACATCGGGGTGGGCACCTTCCGCCCGGTGACCGTGGAGGATCCGGCCCAGCACCGCATGGACGCGGAGTGGTTCGAGGTGACGGCAGCGGAGGCGGAGGCGATCAACGCGGGCCGCAGAGCAGGGGGCCGCGTCATCCCGGTCGGCACCTCCGCGGTGCGGACGCTGGAAACGCTGACCGACGCGGCGGGGATGGTGCAGGCAGGGGCGGGCTGGAGCGAGTTGTTCATCCGGCCGGGACACCGCTTTCGCGCCGCGGACGCCCTGGTCACCAACTTCCACCTGCCGCGCACGACCCTGCTGATGCTTGTCAGCGCCCTGGCCGGGCGCGAGCTGATCCTGCGGGCGTACGCGGAGGCGGTGGCGGAGCGGTACCGCTTCTACAGCTTCGGGGACGCGATGTTGATCCTTTGACGATCAGCGGGGCTCGTCCACGACCCGCGACCAGCCGCCGCGCACCGGCGTCCAGGCCTTGAGCCCGAGAGGGCCGAAGGCGGCCTCGTCGATCTGGTAGCCCGCGCGCTCGAGGCGGGCTTTCGCTTCGGGGTAGTAGCGGTAGTCGACCTGGAAGGCGCCGGCGCGGACCGGGTTCTTGTAGCCGCCGATGCCCCCGATGAGCTTGAGGACGTTGTCTTCTTCGGCGGGGGCGACCTGGAGCTCGACGCTGAAGTTCACGCTGCCGAAGGCGCGGATCTTGGTCTCCTTGGCGGCGCCGGCCGGGCGCCCCGCGGCGTTGGCCGAGGAGACGAACGTCTCGAGGGTCGCGGCCGCGGCGGCGGCGGGCTTGGCACCGGCGGCTTCCGGCTTGGCGGCGCGCTGGGCGCGGATCGCGTCCGCCTTTGCCTTGATCGCGGCCAGGATCTCTTCGCGGCTCTTGGGCTTCTGCTCATCCACGGGAACGCATCACCGGAGGAACCCTCTTCGCGCTGCGCGCGCGGCTTCTCCTGCCGCCGTTTACCCGGGTACGCCGGGACGAACGGGGGAATAAGGGAGATAGATGGTCCGCGTTCTCCTGATCTCTCTGATGGTCCTCACCCTCTGGCCCTCGTCCGCCCGCGCCGCCGGGCATGACGGCGAGGTGAGCCTGAAGGGCTTCATCGTCGCCCGGTCGGAGCAGACGCTGTCGGTGCGCCACGGGAACGGCCCGGTCACCCCCGTCCTCCTGAGCGCCGCCACCGTGATCGGCGGCCTGCGCCGCTCGCCGGGGGAGATCACCGTGAACGACCTGGTCCGCGTCGAGGGGGTTCGCGCCGCGGGCGGCGGGGTCGCCGCGTACCGCGTGGACGTCGTGCTGGCCGCGGAGGGGTTCCGGCGCGCCCAGCCCGAGTACAACAGCGTCTTCTGGAACTGGGTGGTGAACGGCTCGCTCAGCGTGCCGCTGCCCTAGGCTTCGCCCACTTCCTCCTCGTACCGGCTTTTCAGGGACTCCACCACGTTCGGATCGGCCAGCGTCGTCGTGTCGCCGAGGACGCGTCCTTCGGCGATGTCCCGCAGCAGCCGCCGCATGATCTTCCCGCTGCGCGTCTTGGGCAGCTCGCTCGTGAAGAGGATCTGCTCCGGCCGGGCCAGGGCGCCGATCTTCTTCACCACATGCTCCTTGAGGGTGTCCACCGCTTCCGTCCCGGGACGGTTGCCCTCCTTGAGGGTGACGAAGGCGGCGATGGCCTGCCCCTTGATGTCGTGGTTGACGCCGATCACGGCGGCCTCGGCCACGGAGGGGTGGTCCACCAGGGCGGATTCCACCTCGTAGGTGCCGATGCGGTGCCCGGCCACGTTGATCACGTCGTCCACCCGGCCGAGCAGCCACATGTAGCCGTCCTCGTCGCGCTTCGCCCCATCGCCGGTGAAGTACAGCCCGGGGAAGCGGCTCCAGTACTGCTTCTGATACCGATCGGGGTCGCCGTAGATCCCGCGGAGCAT
>DASUAK010000099.1:0-2446 GCA_035763845.1 bacterium
GACGGCGGTCCACCGGCCGATCGGGACGCTGATGGCGTTCGCCATCGTCATCCTGCTCGGGGTGACCAGCCTGCTCGGGCTGCCGCTGGACCTGCTGCCCGAGCTCTCCTTCCCGAGCCTGAGCATCAGCACCGAGTACACCGGGGCCGGGCCGGAAGAGGTCGAGAACCTCGTCACCCGCGTGATCGAAGAGACGGTGGGCACGGCGGTCGGGGTGGAGGACCTCTTCTCCACCTCATCGGAGGGCAACTCGCGCGTCACGGTGACCTTTCCCTTCGGGACCGACCTGGACAGCGCCGCGGCCGACGTGCGGGTCGCGCTCGAGCGGGCGCGCCGGCGCCTGCCGGACGCGGCTTCTACGCCGATCGTCTTCAAGTTCGATCCGTCGCAGTCGCCGATCATGCAGCTCGGACTGGTCAGCACCACGCCTGAGGTCGGTCCGGTGGAGCTGCGGCAGATCGCTGAGGATCAGCTGCAGTTCCGTCTGGAACGGGTCTCGGGCGTCGCGGCGATCACCATCGCGGGCGGGCTGCGCCGCCGCGTCCTCGTGGAGATGGATCCCGTGCGCCTCCAGGCCTTCGCCCTCTCGGAGCGCGAGATCCTGAGCGCGCTGGCCGGGGCGAACCTGGTCAGCCCGGGGGGCCAGGTGCTCGAGGGCACGCGCCGGCTGGGCCTGCGCGTGCTCAGCCAGTACCAGAACGTGGGTCAGATCGCCCGCACCGTGGTCACGGTGCGCAACGGCGTTCCCGTGTACCTCTCCGACGTAGCCCGCGTTTCGGAGGGGCTGGAGGAACCCACCAGCGTCGTGCGCGTGAACGGGCAGTCCGGCGTGCTCATCCAGGTGCAGCGGCAGTCCGGCGCCAACACGGTCGCCGTCTCGGACCGCATCCAGCGGGAGGTGCGCGACGTCGGCCCCTCGCTGCACGGAGCCGAGCTCCTCGTGCTGAACGACGGGGCCCGCTTCATCCGCCGCGCGCTCTCCTCCGTCCAGCAGGCGATCCTGATCGGCGGCGGGCTCGCCGTCGGCGTGCTGCTGTTCTTCCTGCGGGACCTGCGCAGCGTGTTGATCATCGGCACGGCCATCCCGGTTTCCGTGATCGCCACGTTCGGCCTGATGTTCTTCTTCGGATACACGCTGAACCTGATGACGCTCGGGGCCCTCGCGATGGGCATCGGCATGCTCGTCGACGCAGCGATCGTCGTGCTCGAGAACATCCACCGCCACCGCGAGCAGGGCAAGGACGGGCCCACCGCCGCCGCGGACGGGACGCAGGAGGTCGCCTCGGCGATCCTGGCCTCCACGATGACGACCGTCGTCGTCTTCCTCCCGGTCGTCTTCCTGCGCGGCAGCGTCATCACCACCCAGCTGTTCTTCCAGTTCTCCGTCGTGGTCGTCTTCGCGCTGCTATGCTCGCTCGTCGTGGCGATGACGCTCATCCCGTCACTGGCCGCCCACCTTCCCCACCTGACCCAACGCGGCCGCAGCGGCCAGCGCATCGGCGGGATGCTCGCCGGCTACCGGCGCGTCCTCACATGGGCCCTGGCGCACCGGCGCACGGTGTTCGCCGCGAGCGCCGCCCTCTTCGTCTTGGCCACCGGCAGCCTCGTCTTGCTCGGACGGGAGACGATCCCGCAGGCGGATGAAGGCGAGCTGTTCGCCTCCCTCACGATGCCGGTGGGCACACGGCTGGAGTTCACCGACCAGGTGCTGACCCGCTTCGAGGCCATCGTGCGCGAAACGGTGCCCGAGGCCGCGTATGTCACAGTGAGCGCCGGCAGCACCGCCTTCGGCGGGGGCACCCACCGCGGCTTCCTGCGCATCCGCCTGGTCGACCGCGGCCAGCGGACCCGCAAGACTGAGGAGGTGGCCGCCGACCTCCGCACACGGCTGCAGGTGCCGGGCGGCCGCGTCTTCGTCCGCGCCAGCAGCGGGGCGCTGGGCTTCCTGCGCTTCGGCAGCGCGGATCCGATCGAGGTGGAGCTGCGCGGGTTCGATCTGCGCCGGGGGATCGGGCTGGCCCAGCAGATCCGCGACCTGCTCGAGGGGATCCCCGGTGTGATCGACGTCTCCGTGGCCCGCGAGGAGCAGCTGCCCGAGGTCGTGGTGCGCATCGACCCGGAGCGCGCCGCCGCCTTCGGCCTGACCGCGCCCCAGATCGCCAGCGCCCTGCGCACGGCGGTGGCCGGCGACGTGGCCACGACGCTGCGCTCCTCCGGGCGGGAGACCGACATCGTCGTGCAGCAGGAGTCCGGCCAGGCGCTGACCGAGCAGCAGGTCCTCAGCGTGCCGATGACCTCCCCCACCGGCCGGCGCGTCCTCCTCGGCCAGGTCGCCCAGCTCGTCCGCGGCGAGTCGCCCACGTCGATCGCCCGGCGCAGCCGGCAGCGCATCATCAGCATCTCCGGGGGGATCAGCGGCCGGGACTTCGGCAGCGTGATGAGCGAC
>DASUAK010000100.1:0-4536 GCA_035763845.1 bacterium
TCGACGTTTTGTCCCACGCCGGCGCTCGGGTAGTACAGGCCGTCCGCCTTGGCGCGCAGCCACTCGAAGCGATCGAGCCGCTTCGGGTTGGCGTAGAGCACCTCCTGGCCCTCGACCATCTTGAGGCGGATCATCGCGTTCCGGATCCCGCGGACGTGCCGCTCCACCGAGGCCGACTCGAAGACCCCCTGCTGGCCGACCTCCGCGATCAGCGCGGGGACGCCGAGGGCGGCCGCGGCCGTGTGGGAGGCGCCGGGGATGGCGTCGGAGGCGGCGGCGAGGATGAAGTCCAGGTCGAAGGCGGCCGCCAGCTCTTCGGACTGTTTGTCGAGGGCGGCCTTGCCCGTGCGCTGATAGAGGGTGAACGGGATGAGCGCCTCGATCAGGTCGCCGCCGTGGAGGTCGATGTAGGCGTCGGCGCCCTTGATCAGCTCGGTGGTGAGGAAGTGCGTGACGCGCTCCGCGGGCGTGCCGTCGGCTTTGCCCGGGAAGGTGCGGTTGATGTTCTTGTTGTCCCGGGGGTTCGTGTACATGGCGCGCTCGTAGAACCCGGGCGTGTTCACGAGCGGCACCACGATGAGGTTCCCGCGCAGCTCCGCCGGATCGGTCTCCTGGGCGACGCGCAGCGCGGCGGCGATGCCCGGGTACTCGGCGCAGTGGATCCCCGCGGTGATGGCGAGCGCCGGGCCGGTCTCCTTCCCCCGGATCACGTACGCGGGGACTTCCCAGGCCGGCTCGATCCCCGGGATCGGCACCATCCCATGGGCGCGCTCGCCCTTGGCGGGCTTCAGCCCTGCGAACGAGGCTTTGCTCATACCGGCCCCGCCGAATCGGGATACTCGCGTGCGTTGAGCGCGCTGAGGTCGGCCAGGTTGTCCCAGCTCATCTGCCGCCGCCCTTGCTCGATGTCGTGGATCAGCTCGACCAGCCGCCGGTTCAGCGGCGTCCGGACCCGACGCTTCTCGCCCGTCTCGACGATTCCCCCGATGATCTGATCCACCTCCGTTTTGCGCTTCCGCACCGCCAGGTCGCGCCAGACGCCGCTCTTGGCCTTGAGCGACCGCCGGTTGAACTCGACGAGGCGGTCGAGGCTGGCGCCGATGCCGATCCAGTCCCGCGGCGTCTTGAAAGCGAACCGCTCCGGCTCGAAGCCGTCGAAGCCCTCGCAGCGGATGTCCTGGGCCTGCGCGACCGCCACCGCCTCCGCGGCCAGGTTGGCCAGCACCGGGCGGCTCCGCATGTGCGCGAGCACGTCGGCGATCGACTCGTCGACCAGCGCGGTCGCGAAGAGCATCGCGCCGTAGCCGAGCTTGCCCCAGAGGTATCCCCAGATGTTGGAGGTGGCGGTGGTGTTGGGGAGGACGGCGGCGCGGAAGACGTCGGCGAGCTGGCTCAGCCGCGCCGTCATCCGCCCGTCGAGCTCGCCGAGATAGAGCGCGCCCGTGCCGCCGAACATGACGCGGCCCGGCTCCAGGTAGTCCGCCCCGAAGTTCACGAAGGCGCCGATGGTACGCTCCGCGCCCACGACCGAGGCGATGACGTGCTCGTTGAGGCCATTCTGGAAGGAGACGACGAATTGATGTCGCCCGAGCGCCGGCACGACCGGTGCGAGGGCCGTCCTCGTGTGCATCGCTTTCACGGCGAGGAGGACGGCTTCGGGGATCTTCCCGCCCACGGCCGCCGCCAGCCTGTCAGGTGTCACCGCCTTGACCCGGACCGTGAAGTTCTCCCGGCCCTCGATCGTCAGCCCCTTCGTCGCGATCGCGTCGACGTGCGCGGCGTCCTGGTCGACGAACAGCACCTCGTGGCCCGCCCGGGCGAGGTACGCCCCGGCCGTGCCGCCGATCGCACCCGCTCCGATGATCGTGAAGTGCATCCTACTTCGCCTCCTCCACGATCTGCCGTGCCTCGCGCAGCGCCTGCGTAAGCTGGTTGCGGCCCCGGTTCAGCGCTACCGAGAGCGCATAGGCTTCGGGCGACTCCCCCGGCGTCCGGGCCAGCTGTTCCGCTCCGGCCAGCGGGGGGAGGGCGGGAATGGACGTTGCGGGGTCGTGGTCGAAGCGCCCGGCGCGCGTGTAGAGGACGGGGATGAGGGCGCGGCCGATGCGCATCAGGGTCGTGTTGATTTCTTCCACATGCCGGCGGCGCCCGACGCCGACCTTCTGGATCCTGGTCCGTAGCGCCTTTGCAGCGCGCTCGAAGCCCCGCGCTTCCTCTATACAGGGGCCGAGATCGAACCGGTCTCCCAGGCGGCCGTCGAGCTCCCGCAGCTGGGCGAGCAGCTCTCCGGCCGTCGCGGCGTAGTCGAGCGGCAGCACGGGCTCGCGGCACAGCGTGCGGATGGCCTCGAAGTAGATCCCCGTGTCGCGCGCGAGGAGCACCGGGTCCAGCTTGTCCGGGGTGTCCTCCGGCGTGTGCCACCACCACCCGAGCCCGCCCGAGTCGCTGCCGGTGATCGCGAAGTCGCGGCTCGCCTCGGGGCCGTCCTTCGGGTGCTCGGAGAGCGTCATGAACAGGGAGGGGATGCCGATGCCGAGGAACGACTGGTCGCCCGACCGGCCCACGCGGCTCCCCGTGTACTCCTGCCCCGACAGCTTCTTGACCGCCGCGGCGCCGACCGCCCGCGTCTCCGGCATGCAGTAGCCGGAGGTCAGCAGGGAGGCCCCCCGCCCGCCGATCGAGTCGATGTACAGGTGCACCGCGCAGTGCGCGTCCAGATCCTCCCAGTGCGTGTCCGCGTACCAGGTGGACCCCGCGTAGCGGCCGTGGGAGTGGCCGGACCAGAAGGCCACCCGCAGGCCCCGGTAGCGCTTCGAGCGCGCCAGCAGCCGTGCCACCTCCATCATCGCCGCGTTCGCCCCGCCGTTGTCCATCGCCCCGACGTACCAGGAGTCGACGTGGCCGGCCAGGAGAACGAAGCTGTCTTCCACGTCGCCCGGGAGATCCGCGATCAGCAGCGGCAGCGTGCGCCACGAGGTCTCCGCCTCGGCGGAGAGGCGGGCGCGCAGGAGCCAGGCGCCGGCGCCCTGGCCGTCGAGGGCGTGGCGGAGCCTCTGGGCGCTCTTTCCCGCCATCGAGACGGCGGGGATGGCCGGCAGGTCGGCGAGGCGGTCCGGGGTGGGGCTGCCCCACACCGTGGAGACGATCATCTCGTGGACCTGCGGGTCGCGGTTCATGAAGACCGCCGCCACGGCGCCCGCCCGCTGCAGCTGGGCGACCCGGCCCGGCATCGCCAGGCCCTCGGTGACGACGATGCATCCGCCCACGCCCTGTGCCGACGGCGAGGCCGATCCCTCCAGGTACACGACCGCCGCCTCGAGGTTCCGGGCCGGGGAGGCGAAGCTGTGCGTGATGCAGGCCAGCTCCTCGTCGGAGGAGAGCAGGCGAAAGGAGGCCCGCCCGGGCAGGCTGATCAGGGCGGTGTGCTCGAGCAGCTTCGTCTGGACCTTCGCCGCCCGCAGCTCACGCTGGATGTACTCGAACGCCTGCCGCTCGCCGGGCGAGCCGGACAGACGCTCCCACTGCGCGATCATGCGCACGTCGCGCATGAGCCGCTCGCCGCTGGGCAACTTGACGGACGCCACGGACATTCCTCACATCCCCGCTGGTGGAGAGACTCCCTGTGCGTTCGTGCCGGGGCCCGTCTCGTCCTCTTCGAGCGGAGCGGACGATTGACCGGCGCTGCGGCCGGGTGTAAAGTGGTCACATAAGAGACCACATCGGGGGCGCGCCATGGCCGAACTGGGGATCCGCGAGCTGAAGGCCCGGGCATCCGAGATCGTCCGTCGTGTTCGCGAGCGCCGGGCGCGTTACGTGATCACCTACCGGGGCCGCCCCGTCGCCATGATCGGCCCCCTGGAGAGCTCCCCGGTCACGGAATCGGAAGCCGGCGATCCAGGGGCCTGGGATGAGTTGGAGCGTCTCGGCGACGCTGTTGGGAAAGGGTGGCGATCACCCAAGACCAGCGTGGAGATCCTGTCGGAGTCACGTCGATGAGCCGCCTCGGCCCGTTGACCATCGACGCCAGCGTCTTCCTGAACGCCGTCAACCCGCCGGAGGTCGGGCATGAACGGAGCCGCGCGCTGCTCGCCCGCCTCCGTACGGAGGCGGACCCGATCATCGTGCCGACGCTCCTGCTGCCCGAGGTCGCCGGGGCGATTGCCCGGGGTCGGCAGGATGCCGCGCTGGCGCGTGACGTTGCCCGCACGATCAGCCGGCTCCCTCATCTGGTCCTGGTGGCGCTGACGACCGTCCTGGCGCAGCGGGCTCTGGAGGTTGCCGCGGAGCACCGTCTGCGGGGTAGCGATGCCGTGTATGCGACGGTCGCGATGCAGTTCGGAACGACGCTCGTGACCCTCGACCGTGAGCAGCGTGAGCGGGTATCGAGAGCGGTGCCGACGAAGTCGCCGGCCGACCTGGTCTGATCCTCCCCCTATCCCAACATCCACTTGCCGCCGTCCACACTGATGGTCTGCCCCGTTACGTACGAGGCGTCGTCGGAGGCGAAGAAGACCACGGCCCGCGCGATCTCCTCCG
>DASUAK010000101.1:0-6351 GCA_035763845.1 bacterium
CAGTGCCCGGCGATGTCGGCGGGAGCGGCGGTCTGTGCGACGGCCGGCCAGGCGAGGGCGAGGAGGACGACGGCGGCGATGAGGCTGCGCATGACTGCTCCTGTTCCCTTCTGTTGTTCCCGCTCTCATCCTGCGGGGAAAAATCATGCGGCACGACGCCGGTCTCGACAGGACATTCGAGCGGACATCCTCCAGGAAGGAGATACGACGATGGCGGAGCGTGAGGTTCCAGTGAACATCTACCGCGAGGGCGGCCGCCTCATGATCGCGGCGCCGCTGCCCGGGATGGAGCCCGGCAGCGTGCGCATCGACGTGCGCGGCCGGCAGCTGACGATCGACGCCGCGCTGCGCGGCCCCGGTCAAAACCGAACGCAGGAGTACCTGCAGCGCGAGTGGAGCGTCGGCCCCTACCGCCGGATGCTCGAGCTCCCGCTGGACGTGGATGCCGCTGCGGCGAACGCGGTGTACAACAACGGCGTCCTGGTGGTGATGCTGCCCGTGGGCGGGGACGGCTCGCCTGAGACGATCCGCATGGCCAAGGTGGGGACCACCCGGGGCCGTCGGACGCGCCGGAGGGGCAAGACGGCCCGTCCATCACCCTCTCCCGCGGCCGACCCCAGAAATAGTAGGTGAGGGCTGGAGGAGAACCTATATATGGTGGCGAACTAACGTCCGAGACGGGCCAGAGAGCCGTCGAGATTCCGCGCGGGAGCGCAAGAGGGAGGGTGACCGAATGGCCAAGAAGAAGGCGGCCAAGAAGAAGAAGCGGTAACGCAGCGCAGCCGACTGCGTTCATGACAAGAGACGGGCTCTCGCGACCGTCTCTTGTTGTTTCTACGGCTGCTCCTGCTGGAGGAGCGCGGCCGGATCCACGCCCACGTCGTCGGGTTCCAGGCCACCGGTGATGTACACCGAGGTCTCGACGGCGAGGTCGATCGCCTCGCCGAGCGCGGACTCCCGGATGAGCTGGACCTGGGGCCGGTCCGCGAACGTGTCGGAGGGCCGTACCACGAGTCCCAGCGCCCCGTTGCTGAGCGAGACGAGGCTGCCCACCGGGTAGATCCCCATCAGCTGCAGGAAGACTTTGCCCACGGCCGGATCGAAGACGGTGCCGAGGCCCGCCGCGATCCACTTCATGCCGAGCTCGGGCCGCAGCGGCCGGCCGCTGCCGCGCCGCGCCGAGGTGACGGTGTCGTAGGCGTCGACCACCGCGACGATCCGCGAGTACACGTTGGGGCGCTCGCGGCCGGGCAGGCGCGGATACCCCGAGAGGTCGTAGTGCGCGTGATGCTCGAGGGCTACGACCGCGGCCAGCCGTCCGAGTCCTTCCACGTCACGGAGGATGCTGGCCCCGTGCACGGCATGGCGCTCGAGGAGGGCGCGCTCCTGCGGGTCGAAATCGCCCGTCTTGTTGATCAGCGCCTGAGGCACGCGCACCTTGCCGATGTCGTGCAGCAGGGCGCCCATCCCCAGCGCGGTGAGCTGGTCGTGGTTGAGTCCCAGAGCTGTGCCCACGAGGAGGGCCAGGATCGAGGTGTTCACGGCGTGGTAGCTGCTGGCTTCGTCGTAGTCGCGGTTGGCGGTGAGCCCGAGCAGCGAGAAGCGGTTGTCGAGGACCACCTCGATCGCCGCGTTGAGGAAGATGCGGGCCTTGTTCATGTCGAGCGGCTGCCGCCGCACGGCCTGGACGCGCAGCTCCTGCGCCACGGTGTGTCCCGCCTGGTACGCATTGGCCGGGTCGACCTCGATCTCGGCCTCCGTGGGCCGGGAGGTCTTCGGCGCCTCGACCGTGATGTGCGCGGCGGTCTTCGCGGCGAGGAAGGCCGCCGCCCCGCCCGCCGCCCGCACGTTCTGCGGGAGCGTGGTGAGCAGGGAGACGAAGGTGTCGACCTCCGCGGGCGGGATGCCCTGCCGGAACTGGAACAGCCCGACGCCGCGCTCCAGGCACGCCGTGAGCAGGGAGGCGTTGCGCAGGCTCTCCTCCGGCAGCATCACGTTGTCGAGGAAGAAGGTGTCCTCGAAGATCTGGAAGGTGACCATCTCGCGGTCGCGCAGCAGCAGGTCCACGACCTGCACGAGGTCCTCCATCGCCCGCCGGACGAGCGGATGCTCGGCCGGATACATCGTCCGGTGCTTGCTCGCCGTCCCGAGGTACCGCAGCAGGGTGGCCACCACGGAGGGCTTGCGGTTGATCATGAGGCCCTCCGCTGGGCGCCGGCCGTCCCGCCAGCGCGCTGCAGCCCGGTGATGGCGGCGCGGACGTACCGTGCGACCTCGCGGTCCCGGCTGCGCAGCTTGAACGGCGAGGCGAAGCGCCGCAGCGCGGGGATCACGTCCACGGCCCGGGCCCGGAGGAGCGTCTCGCAGATCGCGATGCGCGCCTGCGGGGCCCGCGCCAGCGCCGCGTCGCCGAGCATCGCCGCCAGGTCACCGGCCATCCGCCGGGCCGTTTCCGGCGCCAGCTGACCCACGCAGTGCTGGCGGACCTGCGCGTCGGGATCGTGCAGGAAGGCGAGCAGCGTGTCCTGCGCCTGCGGGAGCTGGGTCGTGCGCAGCGCGTCGATGGCGTCGCGGCGGACCCGTACGTCGGAATGCTGGGCGACCACGCGCAGGGCCTGCACCGCCTTCACGGTGCGCATCTGGGCGAGGGCCTGGACTACCGGGCGGACCTGCTCCGGGTTCTGCTGCCCGAGCAGCGGCAGCAGCGCCGCCACGGCAGTATCGCCCAGCCGGCCCAGCAGCGCGGTGATCGCCTGGCGCCGCGCCGCATCGCGTTCCTGCTGGAGCAGCTGGATCAGGACGGCCGCGGCCGGGCCGCCGATCTCCCGCAGGCTGCGGAGCAGGGGATGCTCGTCTTTCCAGCCCCAGACGTCGCGCACGGCGACGAGGGCGGGAAGCTCGGTCAGGAAGGCCCGCACGGCGAAGCGGCCGGCTTCGGCCCGTCCGCCCTGGCCGCGGAGGAGCTCGCGCATGCCGTGCAGGACGGTGGAGACGAGCTCGAGGTCGCCCTGCTGGAGGTGCTGGACGGCCAGGCGCACGAGGACCTGCAGGGCCTCCTCGCGCTCATGGGCGTCCTCCTCCGTCGTCACGACGTGCAGGAGCAGGATGGTCTGCTCGCGGGCTAGAGACGCCTCGTCGGTAACCGCCTCCGCGACGAGCACGCGCAGCTCGTCGGCCGTGACGGCGACCTCCTCCGAGCTGATCTGGAAGTCCGTCAGGTCCTGCGGGAAGTTGTGGATCCACGGCGGGATCTTCAGCTCCTCGAGCAGCGCCGGGACGTCGAACGAGCGGCCCGTCCGCTGCGCGATGAGCGCCAGCGTCTCCCGCGCCTTGTCCGGGTCGAAGGGGAGTCCCTGGACGAGCTGGCCGGCCTGGGGCGGGGGATCGCCCGTCTCGAGGCAGGGGATCACCATGCGGGCGATCTGCTCCGAGGTCATCGCGGACAGCAGCGCCCGCGCCGAGAGATCGTGGCCGGCGGCGGCCAGGATGGTCTTGGACACGCCGCCGCCCGTCGGATCATCGAGCTCCGAAACCGCGGCGGCCAGCGTCTTCAGCAGCTCCTGCGACTCGCCCGGCGGGCTGTCCACGATCAGCCGGTCCAGCGCCTCGAGCGCCTGGTAGATGCGGCGGGCCAGCGCCTCGCCCTGCTCATCGGGGAAGGCCTGCCGCGTCCGCTCTACGATCACTCCGACGAGCCGCGCCGCGGTCTCCGGCCCGCTGCGCAGCAGGCCGACCAGCATCGCCCGGTCGGGCGCCGCGAGCGAGCCCTCCAGCAGCTGCTGGAAGATCTCCGGGGTGATCTGGGCGACGTCCTCCTCGCCCGGCTTCAGCTCGACGACGCGCATGTGCGTGACGCCGCACTGCTCCAGCAGCGGGACGAAGCCGCCGGCGGCCAGGATCGCCTCACGGTCGAGCGAGATGACCTCGAGCAGCTGGGCCGCCTCCTCCTCGGCGAGGCCCGGCACGACGATGATCTGCCAGATCCCCATCGCATAAAGCTGCAGGGCGAGGTTGTCCACCGACTCGCCGCCCTCGAAGGGTTTGCCCTCGACGATCAGGCCGTGCCGGTGCGTTTCGAGGACGAAGCTGCCGAAGCGCTCGTGGTACGCCAGGAGCGCCGCCACCAGCGCGGAGATCGTCTGCGTGCGCAGCGGATGCGCCTGCGCATAGAGGCGGCGGGATTTCACCGCGGCGTTGAGGCGCCGCACGACACCGGCGGCGGCCTGGAAGCGTGCGGCCGTGGTCATGGATCGTCCTTACCAGGATGTCATGCCCGGATTCTTCCATGGGAATTCCAGCAAGCCGGGTGCCGCGGGAGGCTGCCGGGTGGGGGCGGACTACCGGGCTGTCCAGCGGAACCTGAAGAACAGCTCAGCCGGTCCCGCGGCCGCTTCGTACAACAAGATGGTCATGAGGCTGAGCCCGGCCGAGGACACCGGCTCGGCCACGATGCGGAGCTCGCGTGGATCGCCGCCCAGGCGGAGGGTCGTCGTGACGAACAGCTCGTCGATCGCCCCGGCGCGGGCGAGCGAAACGTTGAGCGTGGGCCCGCCCTCGCACAGGAGGCGCCGGATGCCGCGCCCGCGCAGCCGCCGCAGCAGCGCGGCCAGGTCGACCTCCCCCTGCGCGTCGGCGTGCGCAGCCTCCACCTGAACGCCGGCGGCGCGGACACGTTCTATCGCCGCGGACGAGGCCCGGGGTGTCGTCACGATGAGGCGGTCGAAGTCGGTGCGCCGGAAGAACGCCTTCCGGGCGATGACGCCGTCGTCGAACTCGGCAGTGCCCGTGACCACGATGGCCAGCGGGTTGGCCGGGCGCCCCTCTTTGAGACGCCGCTCCTGCAGTGGCCGGTGCGTGACGACGACGACATCGTCCTTGCGCAGCGTGCCCGCTCCGTAGAGCACGGCGTCGGCGTGGACCCGCAGCTGCCGCAGCAGGAAGTGGTCGACGTCCGTGCCGATCGTGTACGCGCTGCCCTTCAGCGCCGCCTGCCCGTCGAACGTCTGCACCATGTTGATGTACACGAACGGCCGGTCCCCCGCGCCGTCCGGCAGCGCGGCGTCGAGATAGACGTCGGCCAGCGGGATGTCGCGCGGATACGGACCCGCGGCATCGTAGATGAGGCGCAGCTGGGCGGGGAGGTCGGGCATGGTCCACCACTGTTTTTCCGCGGCGCGGGCCGATGCCTGCCGGACGTCAATCACAACCTCGTCCAGCTGCTGTCCAGACTCCGTGTGGATGCGCTCCCGAGCCGGCCCAGATGGAGTCATTGCGCCGGCGCTGCGGCGACGGTATAATGCGCTGTGCGGGAGTCGTCCTCACGGGGGCGTGGTGTAGCCTGGTTAAACACACCTGCCTGTCACGCAGGAGACCGCGGGTTCAAATCCCGTCGCTCCCGCCAACCCTGCCGGGGTAGCTCAGCTGGTAGAGCGCGGGCCTGAAGAGCCCGGCGTCGGCGGTTCAAGTCCGTCCCCCGGCACCAATTCCACCACTGCCCGACTATTCTCGCCGTTGTGATGGCGTTTCGCCGCCTTGCTAGACCTCCAGCTCATCGAGTGTGAGTCTGAACTCATGTGCCTGTAGCACTTCATAGCTTCCCCACAGCGCGATTGTGCCCCCGAGCATTTCCCACATCTCCTCCGCGAGAACTTGAAGAACACTGTTGGTGGAGCCCGGAGTCACAAAGTTGGACAGAATCTCTATGCCGGTTGCTCCCGCCAATGCAATCGCTATCCCCAAGGACAACCTGACAAGCGCGCGGGGCGCCCGACGGAAGTAGGGCCGCACGAGGAGGATCAGCCTGAGCAGCAGGACAATCAAGGGCACGCCGAGCAGGAGCATCCAGATCCCGGTTTGGGAGAACGCGATGTTTCGACGAGAGCCGCCGGGCAGGAGCCGATCACTGAGGCCTCCGGCCTGTTCATGAATCACAGCGATCTCGTCCACGGAGATCACCAAGAACACCAGCGAGAGCGCTGCGATCGGCCACGACTTTGGGCGGGAGAGACTGACGTGGCGATGCGCGAAGATCCCCAAGAGAAGTGCCGTGCAGAACCATTGGATGGAAGAGTACCATGCCGGAATGTTTGCCTCGCCATCCAGGTCGAAGAAGCCGGTCAGCATTCGGGACGGGCGGCCGGCCAGGTAGTCACCGAGGTAGACGAGTCCAAGGCCGAGATCGATGAGGAAGAACACCAGGATGAGGGTAGGTATTCGCCCCCCCTTCGTCACTCGATCATCTACCATGATCTCCGCCTTTCGCGCCCCCAGGCCGCCCAGCTGTGATCTTTGCATCTACTCCACCGCTCATCGTCAACCTTTGGCGTACGGCCGCCCCAAGGCCTCGGGGCG
>DASUAK010000102.1:0-10924 GCA_035763845.1 bacterium
CACCCGATGTCCAGCGGACTGCCCGGCGCAAACTGGCCATGATCGACGCGGCGGAGACGCTGCAGGACCTCCGCGTGCCGCCCGGTAACAGGCTGGAGAAGCTGACCGGCGACCGGGAAGGGCAATACAGCATCCGGATCAATGACCAGTGGCGCATCTGCTTCCGGTGGGAGGGGAACAACGCCTATGACGTTGAGATCACAGACTACCACTCGTAGGACGGGCCGGTCGGCGCTTCCTCCCGTCCATCCGGGTGAGATCTTGCTGGAAGAGTTCCTGAAGCCGCTTGGGATCAGTCAGTATCGCCTGGCCTTGGACGTGCATGTTCCGCCGCGCAGGGTGAATGAGATCGTGCACGGCATCCGTGCCATCACCGCGGACACCGCCATCAGGCTGGCGCGCTACTTCGGCACCTCGCCCGGATTCTGGATGAACCTGCAGACCCGGTACGATCTCGCGGTCCACCAGGCCCGGCTCGGCAGGCGGCTGGAGCGAGAAGTAGCCCGATTGACACGGGTTTCCGGGGCGGGGTAGAATGTCTCGTTGCCATGAAGACCTTCCTGCCTTTGGATTTCCAGAAGACCCGCCAGTGGCACGTCGTGGACGCCGACGGGCAGGTGCTCGGCCGGCTGGCCACCCGCGTCGCCACGCTGCTGCGCGGCAAGCACAAGCCCGTCTTCACGACGCACCTGGACACCGGGGACGGCGTCATCGTCATCAACGCCGAGAAGATCCGGGTCACCGGCCGCAAGGCCGAGCGCGAGACGGTGTACCGCCACAGCGGCTACCCCGGCGGGCTGAAGGCGGAGCGGCTGGGCACGCTGCTGGCGACGAAGCCCGAGAGGGTGATCACCGACGCGGTGCGCGGCATGCTGCCGCACACCCACCTCGGTGACCGCATGATCCGGCGCCTCAAGGTGTACCGGGGCGCCGAGCACAAGCACGCGGCGCAGAAGCCGGTGAAGGCGTAGCGCAATTCGCGAGGTGAGCGCAGTGGCCGTATCGACAGTGACAAACGGGACCGGGCGGCGGAAGAACGCGGTGGCGCGCGTGCGCCTCGTCGCCGGGAGCGGGAAGATCACCGTGAACGGCAAGCCGGCGGAGCAGTACTTCCCGCGGCTGGCCCTGCAGACGATCCTGCAGCAGCCCTTCACCGCGGCCAACACCGCGGGGCGCTACGATATCGTCGCCACGGTCGTCGGCGGGGGGATCGCCGGGCAGGCCGGCGCCGTCCGCCACGGCATCGCCCGCGCGCTCGCGCGCAGCGACGAGTCCCTCCGGTCCCCCCTCCACAAGGACGGGCTCCTCACCCGGGATCCGCGCATGAAGGAGCGGAAGAAGTACGGCCGCAAGCGCGCGCGGAAGGGGTTCCAGTACTCGAAGCGGTAATAGAGCGGTACGGGAGAGTGTGCAGGAAGGCAGGCGCCCGTCATGGGCTCCTGCCTTCCTGTGTTTGGGGCGAGGTCTACCGGCCGATAGGGGGTGGGCACGGGACAGATACCGACGTTCACCGAGGCAGCGATGCGACCGACCGCCCTCTTCGTCATCTGCGCTCTGCTCGCCACCGGGCTCATCCTGGCCGGTCCGCACGCCGCCGGGGCCGCCTCGCTCCGGCACACCGTCCGCGCCGGGGAGAACCTCTACCGCATCGCCCTGCGCTACGGCGTCAGCGTCGAGGCGATCGCCCGCGCCAACGGCCTGGCCGACCCCGAGCGCATCTATCCCGGGCTGGTCCTGACGATCCCGAAGGCGGTCTCCGACGACCGGGCGGTCCGCCGGCCCGCCGCCAGCAAGCCTGCCGTCAAGCCCCGGACGGCGTCCGTCCCCAGATCCGTGCGGGTGGCGCGGTCCTACCGTGTGCAGCGCGGGGACACCCTCTCCGCCATCGCCCGCCGGTTCCGTGTCAGCGTGCCGACCCTGAAGCGGGCCAACGGCCTGCGTTCCGACCGCATCCGTCCCGGGCAGGTCCTGCGCATCCCCGGCCGGCGCACCCGCCTGAGCTCGGGCCCGCCCCTTCCGGTGCAGCCGGTCGTGATCCCGCCCCTGCCCGTGCAGCGCACCACCGAAGTGCTTCCCATCCCCTCCGTGGGGGAGCAGATCCTGGCACCGCAGGCCCTGCGGCTGCGCCGCGGACCGAAGTCGTACTTCGCTACCCTGACCCTCGTGGCTCCGGAGACGCCGCTGACGGTCGTCAGCGTGCTGGACAAGTG
Organism: bacterium; assembly: GCA_035763845.1. Lineage (GTDB taxonomy): Bacteria > Sysuimicrobiota > Sysuimicrobiia > Sysuimicrobiales > Kaftiobacteriaceae > Kaftiobacterium. The sequence continues at coordinate 2,211 of DASUAK010000102.1, forward strand.
GTACGAGGTCCAACTGCCCGAGGGTGAGACCGGGTGGGTGTACGAGGACGTTCTCCGCATCGTCGAGCGGGTCACCCCCGCCGACCCCTCGACGATCCGCGGCGCCGACATCGTGCAGGATGCCCGGCGCTACCTCGGCGTGCGCTACCGCTGGGGCGGCACATCGGGGCGCAGCCTGGACTGCTCCGGCTTCGTCTACCTCGTCTTCAGCGAGCGCATCGCCGGGCTGGCCCGGCTGCGCTCGTACGACTACTTCCGGATGGGCGCGCCGGTGGTGCCGGAGGACCTCCTGCCGGGCGACCTCGTCTTCTTCACCACCTACGCGCCCGGGCCGTCGCACGTCGGCATCTACATCGGGGATGGGAACTTCATCCACGCCTCCTCCGGCGCCGGCAAGGTCGTCGTCTCGCCGCTGACCGACGAGTACTACGCCTCGCGCTACCTCGGGGCCCGCCGCCTCCTGAAGCCGTAATCGGACAGCCTCGTCCTGCTGTCCAGGGGGCTCGGTGCGCCGGGGCTCGACTTCCTCACGACACGCAGCAGGGTTTCCGTGTGGTTGACAGAACCCACGCCCCAACGACGGCCGGGACCGTCCCACTTGACGGGTGACCGTCGGAGGAGCGTGATCCCTGATGGTCAGATACATCGGTTGTGCCATTGTCCTCGTGGCGCTCGTCCTCACCCCCGTCAGCATGGCAGCTCCGGTGGATCTCGGCGTCGTCCGGGACGCCGTCGACTTCCTCCGCACCCACCACTACAATCCGCAGCTCGACATGCTGGCGATCATCCGGGCCGGCGTGCCTGGTCTCCGACGGGCTCTCGAGCGAGCGGGCGTGCCTGCGCAGGGTCTCGCGGACATCCCCCGGGGAAGCGAGGGCCAAGCGATGGCGGCACTGGAAGCGCGCCTGACCGAGACCGTGCGTCTCGCGCGAGGGAAGCTCTCCGGGCAGGACCTGGCCCACGCGGCTGTGCGCTCGATGTTTCGGGCCGTGGGCGATGCAACGGTGTTCATCACTCCCCGCGAGCGCGAGATCACGAAGGCGTTCGATCTGGGCCGCCTGGCCGGAGTGGGTATCCGATTCCTCGAGGTGAAGGACCGGTGGATCATCACCGCCGTAGCGCCGGGCGGGCCCGCCGATCGGGCCGGGATCCGCCGCGGGGATGAACTGCTTCGGATCGGACCCGAAGATGTTCACGGTCTGTCACCCTTAGAGATCCGGACACTGCTGCTCGGTGCGCCGGGGACCGCCGTTCAGCTGACGACGCGGGGCCGCTCCGGGCAGGTGACCCGACTGATGGTCCGTGGCGCTGTCTCCTTCCCGATCCTAGAACAGCGGATGCTGCCGAATCGGATCGCGTACATGAAGTTCTATGCGTTCCCGCCAGGCGCCGCAGACCGGATCCATCCCGCCATCGCTGCGCTCGGCGGGGAGAAGCCCCGCGGGATCATCGTCGATCTTCAGGATGCGGGCGAAGATCTGCGCCAGGAGCACATGGAAGTGATGGGGACCTTCTTCCCGGCGGATACCCCGGTCGGCAAGATCGCGAAGCGGGATCCCAATCCAGAGCTGAGCAAGACGTGGGGATCCCCCGTCCTGCCGAACCTTCCAATAGCCGTATTGATCGGGCGGGGGACGTGGGGGGCCGGTGAACTCATGGCGGCCGCGTTCAAGGAACATGCGAATGCGATCCTCGTCGGACAGCGGACGCCCGGGATGGTGGTAGTCTACACGACCTTTTCCCTACGGGACGGGTCGCTTGCCGTCGTCGTGGAAGGGCACATCCTCAGCGGGAAGGGCCTGCGCCTGCACGGTCGCGGGCTGAAGCCCGACGTCGAAGTGGCCGAGGACCGCGCCCTCGAGCGCGCGATCCAGGCGGTGACGCAGAAGCGCTAGGCCGTTCAAGGGTTTGCTCCGGCGTCTCCAGAAGGATGTGACGGAGCTCACCCCTTATGGCAGACGTGCGTCGCGTCCTCATCCTGGGTGCCGGGGGACGCGATTTTCACAATTTCAACGTCTTCTTCCGCCCGCGCAAGGAGTATCACGTCGTGGGTTTCACCGCGGCGCAGATCCCCGACATCGAGGGCCGGGTCTATCCGGCGGCGCTCGCCGGGGAGCGCTACCCCCGGGGCATCCCGATCTTCCCGGAGGAGGAGCTGGAGACGCTCATCCGCGGCGAGCGGGTGGACGTCGCCGTCTTCGCCTACAGCGACGTTTCCCACGAGCAGGTGATGCACCTGGCCAGCCGCACGATGGCCGCCGGGGCGTCGTTCGTCCTGCTCGGCCCGCAGGACACGATGCTCACGGCGCGCCGGCCGGTGGTCAGCATCTGCGCCGTGCGCACCGGGGCGGGGAAGAGCCAGACCACGCGCCGGGTGGCGGCGATCCTCAAGGAGATCATGGGACGGGTGGCGGTGATCCGCCACCCGATGGCGTATGGTGACTTCATCCGCCAGCGCGCCCAGCGCTTCGCCACGCTGGAGGACCTCGACCGGTACGAGGTGACGATCGAGGAGCGGGAGGAGTACGAGCCGCACATCCAGCAGGGCACCCTCGTCTACGCCGGGGTGGACTACGAGGCGGTGCTGCGGCAGGCCGAGCAGGAGGCGGACGTCCTGGTCTGGGACGGGGGGAACAACGACTTCCCGTTCATCCGCTCCACGCTGCAGATCGTGCTGCTGGACCCGCACCGGGCCGGGCACGAGCTGCGCTACCATCCCGGGGAGACCAACCTGCGGATGGCCGATATCCTTGTCATCAACAAGGTGGACACCGCCACCCCCGACGCGGTGCTGGCGGTGCGGGCGAGCGCGGCCCACGTCAACCCCACCGCGGCGGTGGTGGAGGCCGCCTCCCCGGTGACCGTGGACGAGCCGGAGCGCATCCGGGGACGGCGGGCGCTGGCCGTGGAGGACGGGCCCACGCTGACCCATGGGGGGATGGCCTTCGGCGCGGCGACGCTGGCCGCGCGGAACCACGGCGCGCGGGAGCTTGTGGATCCGCGCCCGCACGCGGTGGGGAGCATCCGCGAGGTGTTCCGGCGGTATCAGCACCTGGGGCCGGTGCTGCCGGCGATGGGCTACGGCGCCGAGCAGGTGCGCGAGCTGCAGGAGACGATCGAGGCTGCGGGGGCGGACGTGGTGGTGATCGGCACGCCGGTGGACCTGCGGCGGATCATGCGCCTCCGCACCGACGCGGTGCGGGTGCGCTACGATCTGGAGGAGCGCACGCGGCCGGACCTGGCGGATCTGCTGCGCGAATGGAGGAAGCGGCTGTGACGGCATCGGTGAAGCTGACGGGTCGGGATCTGGTCGCCATCGACGACTACAGCGCCGACGAGCTGCGGGCGGTGCTGGCGCGGTCGGGGGAGTTGAAGGCGTCGATGCGGCGCGGTGAGCGGCGCGCGGAAGCCGCGGGCAAGACGCTGGCGATGATCTTCGAGAAGCCGTCCCTGCGCACGCGCGTGACCTTCGAGGTGGGGATGCTGCAGCTCGGCGGCCATGCCATCTACCTGGCCCCGCAGGACATCCAGCTCGGCACGCGCGAGAGCGTGCCGGACGCGGCGCGGAACCTCTCCCGCTGGGTGAACGGCATCATGGCGCGGACGTTCGCCCATCGCACCGTGCAGGAGCTGGCCGAGCACGCCTCGGTGCCCGTGATCAACGGTCTGTCCGACTGGGAACATCCGTGCCAGGCGATCGCGGACTTGCTCACGATCCAAGAACACTTCGGCAGGCTTGAGGGCCTCAAGTTGACTTGGGTGGGCGACGGCAACAACGTCCTGCACTCGCTGCTCCTCGGGGGCGCGAAACTGGGCATGTCGTTGGTAGCGGCGACGCCCGCGGGCTACGAGCCGGACGCGAAGGTCGTCGCCCGGGCGCGAGAGCTGGGCGGCGCGGGGGCAGTCACCCTGACCCACGATCCGCGCGGGGCGGTGGCGGGCGCCGACGTCATCTACACGGACGTGTGGGTGAGCATGGGGCAGGAAGCCGAGCGCGCCGAGCGGCTGCGGGCGTTCGCGGGATTCCAGGTCGACACCGCCCTGGTCCGGGCGGCAGGGCCGAAGGTGAAGGTGATGCACTGTCTGCCGGCGCACCGCGGCGAGGAGATCGCCGCCGACGTGCTGGAGGGCCCGAGTTCGATCGTGCTCGACCAGGCCGAGAACCGGCTGCACGCGCAGAAGGGGCTCTTGGCGATGATCCTGTAGGCTCGAGGCGGCGATGCCGTTAGGGATCCGGCTCCTGGACATCCTGGACGTCCTGATCGTCACGGTCCTCATCTACCAGCTGCTGCTGCTGATCCGCGGCACGCGGGCGGTGCAGCTGGTGATGGGGCTCGGCGTGCTGTTCGGGGTCTACGCGGTCAGCCGCTACCTCCGCCTGTACACCCTGCAGTATCTCCTGCAGTACCTGGGCGTGGTCATCCCCATCGCCCTGCTGGTCATCTTCCAGCCCGAGCTGCGCCGCGTGCTGGAGCAGCTGGGGCGGGGCGGGGTGCTGGTCACGGGGTTCGCCCCGCACGGGCTGGGCCGCGAGGAGGCGATCCGCCTCGTGAACGACGTGGCCCGGGCCTGCCGCGTGCTGGCCCTGCGCAAGATCGGCGCCCTCATCGTCATCGAGCGGCGCACCGGGCTGACCGACTTCATCGAGACGGGCATCAAGGTGGACGGCGTCGTCACGGTGCAGCTGCTGATCAACCTGTTCTTCCCGAACTCGCCGCTGCACGACGGGGCCGCGGTCGTCCGCGGGAACCGGATCATGGCCGCGGGCTGCCTGCTGCCGCTCAGCGAGAACCCGGCCCTCGGGCGGACGCTGGGCACCAGGCACCGCGCCGGCCTGGGCATCGCCGAGCAGACCGACGCCATCGCCATCATCGTCTCGGAGGAAACCGGCACGATCTCGCTGGCTCATGACGGCGATCTCGTGCGCGGCCTCTCCGAGGAGGAGCTGAAGGCCTCGCTGCTGGAGCTGTTCACGCCCGAGACGCCGCGCGCCCGCGTGCGCTGGCGCTGGTGGCGGGTGGCCCCGCGCATATGAGGCGCATCCGCCTCCTCAACGAGCAGACCGCGCTGCTCCTGCTCTCCTTCGTGGTCAGCCTGTCGCTGTGGATGTACGTGACCACGCTGCGCACCGCCGAGAGCCCCCAGGCCACGACCAAGGTCGTGGCGGTCGTCCCGGCCATCATCGGCGAGCCGGCCTACGGCTACACCCTGCTCGGCATCCGCATCACCCCGCAGACCGTCACCCTCAGCGGCAGCCCCCGGGCGCTGGCCCCCGTGCAGAACGTGACCACGGAGCCGGTGAACATCGCCGGCGTGACGAGGGACTTCGTCCAGGAGGTCGCCGTCGTGGCGCCGCCGGAGGTGGAGGTCTCGGGGCGGGTCCGCGTGGCGGTGCAGGTCGCCGCGGCCGTGGCCGTGACGACGGTGCGCGGCATCCAGATCCAGCCCCCCCGCGCGCCGGCGGGCATGTCGGTCAGCCTGCAGCCCTCCACCGTGATGATCCAGATCCAGGGGCCGGTGAACATGGTCAACCGCCTCCGCGCCGCCGACTTCACCGCGCGGGTGGACATGGTGGACTTCGAGCAGGAGCGCCAGCGCGCCCAGGTCCGGGTGCAGGCCCCGCCCCAGATCGAGGTCCTGAGCATCACCCCGGCGGGGGTCACCGTCACGGTGAAAAAGGGGAGCTAGCATGGGCCGGCTCTTCGGGACGGACGGCATCAGAGGGGTCGCCAACGTCGAGCTGACCCCCGAGCTGGCCTTCAAGGTCGGCCGGGCCGCCTCGCATGTGCTGTCCCGCGACGGCGGGGCGTTCGTGATCGGCCGCGACACACGCATCTCCGGGGAGATGCTCGAGGCGGCGCTGGTCGCCTCGATCTGCTCCACCGGCGGGGCCGTGCTGCGCGCGGGAGTCATCCCCACGCCCGGCGCCGCGTACCTCGGCCGCACGCACGGCGCCGTGGCCGTAGCGATCTCCGCCTCCCACAACCCGGTCGCGGACAACGGCATCAAGTTCTTCGCCCGCGACGGCTTCAAGCTCCCCGACACGGTGGAGGATGCGATCGAGGCCGCGCTCGACCGAGGCGACCTGCGCCGTCCCACGGGCGCGGAGGTGGGCCGCGCGGAGACGCTCGCCGAGGCGGTGGAGAGCTACGCCGACTTCGTCGCCTCCCTCGCCACCGTCCCGCCGTCCGGGCTGCGCGTGGTGGTGGACTGCGCGTACGGCGCGGCCTACGCCGCAGCGCCGCTGGTCTGGGAGCGCCTGGGGGCCACCGTGATCCCCATCAACGCGGAAGCGGACGGGCGGCGCATCAACGTGGACTGCGGCTCCACCTCGCCGGAGGTCGTCCGCCGGGCCGTGCTGGAGCACGGCGCCGACCTCGGCTTCGCCCATGACGGCGACGCGGACCGCGTCATCGCGGTGGACGAGACCGGCCGCATCGTGGACGGCGACGCGATCATGGGCCTCTGCGCGCTGCACCTCGCGGGCACGGGGCGCCTCCCGGGAATGGCCGTCGTGGCTACCGTGATGTCGAACCTCGGCCTGGAGGTCGCCCTGCGGCGGGCCGGCATCGCCCTGGAGCGCACGAAGGTCGGCGACCGCTACGTGCTGGAGCGGATGCGGGAGGTGGGCGTCCCGCTCGGCGGCGAGCAAAGCGGGCACGTCATCTTCCTGGATCACGTCACCACCGGCGACGGTCTGGTCACCGCGGTGCAGGTCGCCAACGTGATGATGGAGAGCGGCCGCCGCCTCTCCGAGCTGGCCGCCCCGATCCAGCGCTTCCCCCAGGTGCTGAAGAACGTGCGCGTCGCCGCCCGCGACGGGGTGGGCGCGCATCCCGCGGTGCAGGCCGCGGTAGGCGAGGCGGAGCGCCGGCTGGGGGCGCGGGGCCGGGTGCTGGTGCGGCCGTCCGGGACCGAGCCGGTGGTCCGTGTCATGGTCGAGGCGGAGGACGGGGACGAGGCGGAGGCGCTGGCGGCGCACCTGGCGGAGGTCATCGGGCAAGCGGTCGGGCAGCGTTGATCCCCTCGGCCACCATCCTTGGCGTCAGGATCCATCTCGTCACCATGGCCCAGGCGCTCGGCGCGCTGCGCGGGATGCTCCATGGGAGCGTTCCCTGCCACGTCGTCACCGCGCACACCGCGATGATCGCCCAGGCCCGCCGTGAGCCGGACCTCCTCGGCGTCCTGAACGCCGCCGATCTCACGACCGCCGACGGCTCCGGGATCCTGCTCGCCGGCCGCATCCTCGGCGTGCGCTTCCCCGAGCGCGTGGCGGGGGTGGACCTGGCCGAGGGCCTGTGCGCGCTCTGCGCACGCGACGGGCTGCGTGTCTTCCTCCTGGGGGCGAAACCCGGGGTCGCCGACGCCGCGGCCGCCGCCCTCGTCCGCCGGCATCCCGGCCTCCAGATCGCCGGCACGCACCACGGCTACTTCGCGCCCGAGGACGAGCCCGCGCTGCTCGCCCGGATCCGGGTGGCCCGCCCTCACCTGCTGCTGGTGGGGATGGGATTCCCGCCGCAGGAGCTGTGGATCGCGCGGCACCGCGAGGCGCTGCAGGTTCCCGTGAGCATCGGCGTCGGCGGCACGCTGGACGTCATGGCGGGGGTGTTCCGGCGCGCCCCGGCATGGGTCCAGCAGGCGGGATTGGAATGGGCCTATCGCACCCTCCAGGAGCCGCGGCGCTGGCGGGTGGCGGCCGGCATCCCGGGGGTCATCCTCCTGGCGATCCGGGAGCGCCTCAGGGGGGCGCCTGTTCCGACGTCTCGGGATTGAGCGTCCGGAGACGTTCCGCGCCGGCCGCCGTCAGCAGGCGCTCATCCGATGCGGCGAACGTCAGGTCCTCACCCAGGCTGTTCCGCAGATGAAGAGCCGAGGCCAGATGAACGGCGTCATATGCCCGGAGCGGGTGACGCCCCACGAGGGTCCGTACCCCGCGCAGGATGTCCTCGTGCAACTCCACGCGGATGTATCCTGTCCAGTCGCGCTCGAACTGGCGGACGGCGCTCCGGTACGCTTCCCGGAGCAGGTCGCCTTCCCGCTGCCGGCGGGCCAGCGCTGCATGTACTTCCGCGTATGCGATCCTGGCCGTGGCCACAGGTCGGCCTTCGGCAAACACTCTGCGCACGACGTCGGAGCCCCGTTCCGCGATGAACCGTTTGATCAGCGCGCTGGTGTCCAGATAGGTCATCCGCGGTCCCGGAGGATTGTCTTCGAGAGAGGCTCGCCGGCGGCCCTGGCAAGCCGCACGCGCGCCAGGGGCGCCCTCGCGGGGAGCGTGAGGAATCCCTGCGCGGCCAGGCGGGCCAGACGCGCGTCGAGACCGGAGGCGGTCTCCCCCGGCCCGATGGGCCGGATCACGGCGATCGGTCGACCGCGCTCCGTGACGACGACTTCTTCGCCCTGCCGGGCCCTCCGCAGGAATTGCGTCAGGCGGTTCTTCAACTCGCGAACGCCCACGGTGGCCATGTGTCTATTGTAGCTACAAGTCGTGGGGGCGGCAACTGCCGCTCCCACCTCTGGCTCGTGTGGAGAGGGGGTGGAGGAAGGGGATAGTATGTATTGACACAGCACACACGAGAGAGGAGGCGTCGGGTCAAGCTTCGGTGCCGCAGCGCCAGGCCCCTGAGGCGGTCGATCAGGGGTGACGAGGGAGGGGAACTCGAACACATCGGCGGGTGACCCTAGGCCCAGTTCCGGGCCTGCACCGGCCCCGG
>DASUAK010000103.1:0-7463 GCA_035763845.1 bacterium
GGTCGTGGAGAGGGCAAGGGTGACGAAGCGTCTCATCAACGGTCCCTATTGTGACGACGCATCCGCTCTATCGTCAAGCGGGAGGTGCAGCGTGACCTGCGTGCCGCGGGTGGGCACCGAGCTGACCACGAGCCGGCCGCCGAGCGCGCGGGCCCACTGGCGCATGATGCTCACGCCGAGTCGCGGCCGGGCGTCCGGCTGGGGTCGATCAAGGACCACGGGATCGAAGCCGCAGCCGTCGTCACGCACGCGCAGCAGCACCGATCCGCCGCCCACTGCGAGGTCGACCTCGACGCCGGCGGGCCGGCCGTGGCGGACGGCGTTCGCCAGCGCCTCGGTGAGCACGATCACGACCGCCGCGGCGGCACGCCGCCCCACGCGCCCCCGCCCCCGCGTGCTCAGCCGGAGAGTGAGCTCCGGATGGCTGGCCGCGAACGCCTCGGTCCGCGCCCGCACCTCTCGCAGGAGGTCCCGCGGCAGGAGCGCCGCCGTCGCCATGACGCGCGTGGTCTCTTCGAGCGCTCGGAGGATGTCCCGCAGCCGCAGCACTTCATCGACCGACGAGGGGAGCGCACCGCGGACCGCCGCCTCGCAGACCTGAGACTGCAGGATGGCGGCGCCGATCGTGTTGAGCAGGTGCGCGTGCACCTGATGGGCCCAGTAGGCGCGTTCCTCACGGACGGTGGCCACAGCGGATCGAGAGGTACTCCCGGATCCCCCGCGGCTGCTCTTGGACAGGAGGGCGTGCCCTAAGAGCTCCGGACCGATGTGTCTCGGTGCCGGAGGGATCCGGGATCGTTCACCGAGTGTGGGTGAACGATAGCACCCCTCCGTCTCACGCTCCTCACAGCGGATGCGCGGCGCGCGGCAGTCAGTACGCGGCTTCGAACAGCGCAGCGATGTCGGCGGCGGTGGTGGCACGGGGGTTGACGAGCACGTTGCCGCTCTTCATCGCGTCATCGGTCATGGCGGGGATGCCTTCGCGGGTGACGCCCACGTCGCGCAGCCGCTCCGGGATCTGCACGTCCCGGGCCAGGCGCCGCACCGCCTCCACCGCGGCCTCGGCGGCCTCGCGCGGGGCGAGCCCCGCGACCGGCTCGCCCAGCGCCAGAGCGATCTGCGGGTAGGTGTCGTAGCAGGCGATCATGTTCCAGGCCATCACGGACGGCAGAAGAACGGCGTTGGCCACGCCGTGCGGGACGTCGAAGTGCGCCCCCAGCGGATGGGACATCGCGTGGACGTTGCCCAACCGCGTGCGCGCGAACGCCATCGCCGCCATCGTGCTGGCCAGCAGCATCTCCGTGCGGGCCCGCAGGTTGCGGGCGCTGCTGTAGGCCGTGCGCAGCGACCGTCCGATCAGCCGGATCGCCTCCAGGGCGAGCGCGCTCGCGATCGGATTGTGCACCGTATTGACGTACGACTCGATGGCGTGGGTGAGGGCGTCCATCCCGGTGGCGGCGGTCAGGGCCGGCGGCATCGAGAGGGTCAGCTCCGGGTCGCACAGCGCGACCTGGGGCACGGTGTGCGGGCTGCCCACTGTCAGCTTGAACTTCCGCTGGCGGTCCGTGATGACGGAGAAGATCGTGACCTCGCTCCCCGTACCGGCCGTGGTGGGCACGGCCACGCAGGGCACGCCGGGCGCCGGCACCTTCCCCATGCCCTCGTAATCCCGCACGCCGCCGCCGTGCGCGGCGAGCACCGACACCACCTTGGCCACGTCCATCGCGCTGCCGCCGCCCACGCCCAGCACGAAAGCGGAGCGGGTGCGGCGGAACAGATCGTGCGCCGCCTCCACCGTCTCGATGCTCGGGTTCGGCTCCACGCTGGGATAGGGCTCCGCCGTCACCCCGGCCTGCTCGAGCGCGGCGAGCACGCGGTCGAGGATGCCGGCCTTGGCGATGCCGGGATCGGAGACGACGATCGCGCGCCCGCCGAGCCCCACGACCAGCTCCGGCAGCTTCGCGATCACCCCCGGGCCGAACGTGACGTTGGCCGGCGCGGTGAAGGTAAAGGCTTCATGCCAGTCGGTCATCGCTGCTCCCTCTTGCGCGCCTCATCGCCCTTCGCCGCCTTCAGCCGGGCGATGTACAGGCGGGCGGCCGCTTCCATCGACTCGGATCCCTCGGAGGGCTCCTCCTCCACGAGCTTCCAGCGGTCCGCCTCCTCGTAGAAGCGATCCGCCTCCGCGTCCGCGGGCGAGCGGCTCCGGCCCAGTCTGGCCGCGACCGCCGCGCCCACGACGGAGAGGTGCTGGGCCAGCGCGGGAATGCGACGCCAGGTGATTTCCGCCACGAAGAGCGCGATGGCCGCGCCGGTCAGCATCGGCCACGCGTCCGCCGGCGCGCGCGGCGACCGCGCCGGAGCCATCGCCGCCCGGGGGTCGGCCAGGATGCGCCCGCCCGTCGCTTCGGCGATGCGCGCCAGGACGGAACGGTTCGCGGTGAGGTCGCGCAGTTCGGGCGCGTAGGGCACGACGAAGCCGGTGGTGACGCCCCTGGCCTGGGGCCCCCGCGCGACGACGGCCACGGTATAGGCCCCCGGCTGCGCCGCGGCCGCGGCGCCCTCGTAGCGTCCGGGCGCGGACTGCGCCAGCGGCACGCGGACGGCGCTGCCGTCGGGCCGGGTGACACGGGCTTCGATCACGAGCCCGTCCACGGGATCGCCCCCGCCGGTGTAGGCGTCGACCGTGATCGCCGCGCTGCCTCCCGCGGTGGCGCGCCGGCCGGAGGCATCCGTCTGCTCGACGGACACCTGCAGCCCCTCCACGTCCTCCCGGGCGGTCCAGCGCAGGAGCCGGGACCAGAACCGGGCCAGATCGGACCATCTCATCCACTCCGCCCCCCACCGGCCGGTCGCATCCGAGGTGAACGCCGCCGCCCGGCCGATGCCGAACTGCCAGACGGCCAGGATTGGGTCGTCGGACGGCGACACGAGGTGGAGGGTGCTCGCGGGCTTGGGCGCCGTGGCCACGTACCCCCGCAACGGCCGCGGCGTGAGATCGTCCACGAGCCCGCGCTGCGCCACCAGGGGGGTGAACCGCTCCTCGACGATGTACGCGCGGGAGGCCAGGAGCGCTTCAGCCGTGAGGATCTGGGGGATGGAGTACAGGTCGCGCGCCAGGTAGGAGCGTCCCCCGCCCCACCGGGCGATGCTGCGCATGAGCTCCTCGTCGGCGTCGCCGCCGATCGCCACCGCCGTGGTGGTGATCTTCTCGCGCTGCATCCGGGTGAGGAGGCCTTCGAAGTCCCCCGGATCGGTCTGGCCGTCGGAGATGACGATGACATGGCGGATCTTGGCCGGCGAAGTTTTCAGGTAATCGTAGGCCATGCGCAGCGCGGGGTGCATGTCGGTGCCGCCCCCGGCCTGGACGCGCGACACCTGGTCCATGACCTGCTCCCGGTTGCGCGCCTCCGTCGGCGGCACCAGCCAGCGGGAGTTCTGGTCGAACGAGATGACGCCGATGACGTCCCGCTCGCCGAGCAGGTCCACCACCGACTGCGCCGTCTCCTTCGCCAGCTCCACCTTGGCGATCTGCGTCCCGAACGCGCCCATGCTGCCTGAGGTGTCGAGGACCAGGACGATCGCCATGGAGGGGATGGCCAGGCGGTGGCGGACGTCCATCGAGACGGGGAGCACTTCCTCCAGCGGCGTCCCGGCGTAGCCCCCCACACCGAAGCTGTTGGGGCCGCCGACCGCGATCAGTCCCCCGCCCAGGTGCGCCACGTAGTCGCGCAGGGCTCCCATCTGCGCGGGCGAGAGGCGCAGCGCGCTGACGTCGTCCAGCACCACCGCCGCGGTGCCGCGGTAGTCGGCGACGCGCGCCGGCAGCGCCTCCGGCGGCGTGGTCCGCACGCGCATGCCCTGCGCCCGCAGAACGTCGGCGATCACGCCCGGGGACGAGGCGGCGTACCAGACGACGGGCGCGCCGCGGACGGCGACGAGGGCCTCGCCCCGGTTGTTCTCGCCCACGGCGTCGGGCGACGCGGTCAGCGACGCGGTGTAGCGCAGCATCCCCTCCCCCTCGGCCACACGAGGCACGGTCACCGTGGTGCGGCCGGGCTCGAGGGCCAGGGTGCGCTGGGTGACGAGGCGGTCGCCCTCGCTGACGCGCAGCGTCACCCGCGCCGGGGCGGTGGCGACGATAGGGATACGCAGCGCGAACCGCTCCCGCACGCGCACCTCCGCGGGGGCGAGCACCTCCTCGATCAGGACGTCGTCGCCCTGGCCGGGAAGCAGCGGGATGACGGAAACGTCGACGCCCTGGGACGCCGCCAGGGCCAGGGCCTGCTCCAGGTCACCGCGGTTCGCGTTGCCGTCGGTGGACACGACGATGCGCCGGCTCCCGGAGGCCGGCAGGGCGGCCAGCGCAGTGCGGATGGCGGCCGCCACGTCGGTGGCCGCGCCGGAGGGACGCGTCACGACGGCCAGGCGAGGATCCGCCGACGGCGCCTCCTCGAGGATCGCCTCCGCCCCGAACGTCACCAGCCCGATGCGGTCGCCGCCGCGGCGGTGGCCGGCCGCGTCACGCAGGAATCTGACGGCGTCCTGCCGCGAGGCCGCGGAGATGCTGTCCGAGAGGTCCAGGACGAAGATGACGTGCTGCCCGCCTCCCAGACCCGGAACGCTCGGTCCGGCGAGGGCGGCGATCAGAACCGCAAGCACCACAGCGCGCAGGGCCGCCGCGGTGCGCGGCGTGGCGCGCCGGCGCGCGGAAGCGACGATGACCGGCAGCAGCGCCAGCAGCAGCAGCGCCAGCGGCCTGGTAAAGGTCACCTCACCCATGGCTGCCCCTCCGGCGCAGGACGTGCGGCGGGGCCCCCCAGCGCGGGATGTGGGGCAGCGTCCGGAGCCAGAGCCACCACTCGAGAATGAGCACCACCAGGACGACCAGCAGGACGATCTGCCCGACGTCGCGCTGGCCGCCGATGTGACGCTGATCGGCCTCGGGCCGTTCGGCCCTCGCCCACATCGGCGCGATCACCGACTCTTCGCCGACCGGATTGACGGCCAGGGGCAGCTCGCGGCCGCCGAGGCGCACGGTGTAGAGGCCGGCGCGCTCGACGGCGGGGAGGATGACGCGTCCGCCTGAAGCGGGGAGGGTCGTGGTCGTGCCGTCCGGACTCGTGACCGAGGCGTCCGCTGCCGCGCCCGAGGGGATCGAGATCGTGTCCCCGGCCTGGGCGATGCGGTCGGCGCCTCCCAGCCAGCTCACGGCGTTGCTGAGCAGGATGGGGAATGCGATGCGCAGGGGGAGGTCGGACTGGTCGAGACGGAATGCGGTGACGAGGGCGCGGATCCCCTCGCCCTCGTAGGCCCACAGCAGCGGGGTGTCCGCCTCGGCCAGGACCTCGCCGCCGCGCGGCACGAGGCGCAGCGCCTCGCCGACCGTCACTCCCGCGAGGTCCACGTAGCGCATCACGGGATGGCGCCCGGTCCAGCGCAGCACGCTGCCCACGCCCACCGTCCCGTCCACGCCGAGCGGCAGGTTCGTGGCGGTCGTACCGAGCAGCAGGTAGTTGCCGGGCGGCAGATCCGCCGGCGGGGTTCCGTTCAGCACCACGACGTCGGCGGCGGACAGCGCCTCCGGCGTCACGCGCTGCGCGGGCGCCACCTTCACCGGGATCGCCTCCAGGGCCTGGAGGAGCACGCGGTCGGACTCTCCCGCCAGGAGCACGCGCGGCAGCGGAGCGCCGACCACGGCATGGGCCACGTTGTCCACGGCCAGCAGATCGTCGACGCCCAGGGCGATCCGCGCCGCGCCCGCGCCCGCCACGGGGATGGTCAACGACGCCGTCGCCCCCGCCGCGATCGACACCGTCCGCTCCGCGACGCGCCGATCCCCCAGCGTGACGAGGACGGGGACCCGCTCGGGCCGGCCGCCGGCGTTGAGCACCTGAATGAGCAGCAGCGAGCCGCCCGCCTCGCGCTCGACCGCGACGCGGGTGATCCCCACGTTCCGGGACGCGGAGCCGACGACGTGGTAGGTCACCCCCGGCGTCGGAGCGCCGGCCCGGTCGGTGAACACCTCCACACGCGGGCGGCCGGTGCGCCCCTGTCCGAGCGCCAGCGTGATCGCCTGATCGAGCCGCGCCGGGCCGTCCGTGGGACGCAGCCGCCCCAGCGCGATCCGCGCGGCCAGCGCGTCCCCCGGCGGTGAGACAACGACCGGCCGCGGTCCCGCCGTGATCACGATGACGTCGCCGCGCGCGGCGGCGGCGGCCGCCTGCGCCTGCGCGACCGCCGCGCTGAACCGCGAGGGGGGCTCGTCGATAGCCTGCATGCTGGCTGAGGCGTCCACGATGATCACGGTGGGCGCTTCCCCGCCCGGCAGGGCCAGACGCGGGCGGGCCAGCGCGAGCACGAGGAGGGTGACGGCGAGCAGCTGCATGAGCAGCAGGAGGCTGCGCTCCAGGCGGCGCGCCGGCCGCTGGGCGGCGAGATCGCGCCGCGCGCGCTGCCAGAGGATGAGCGTGCTCTGCGGCACGTGCTGCCGCCGCGTGCGCAGCATGTAGAGCAGCACGATCACGGGGAGCGCGAGCAGCCCCCACAGGGCGGCGGGAGCGGCGAAGCTCATGCCAGCAGCCCGCCGATGCGCAGATAGCGCAGCACGAGTTCGTCGAAGGGGATGGACGTCGAGGCCCGCAGGTAGTCGATCTGGTGCCGCAGGCAGAAGCGCTCGATGCCCGCGAAGTAGGCGTCCCGCGCCCGGCCGTAGGCCTCCAGGGCGGGGCCGTCGACGCTGACCTCCAGCGCCGCCGCGGACTCCACGTCCACCAGGGTGACGTCCCCGCGCACGGCTGGCGCCAGCTCGTCGTCGCTGACGACGTGGATCACGAAGGGCTCGAACCGGTGGTAGCGGGCGAGCTTGAGGCCCTCCTCGTAGCCGCCCGGCATCCACAGGTCGCTGATCAGGATGAGCAGGCCGCGGCGCTTCGTCTGGTAAACGTACCGCCGCATCGTCGCGCCGAGATCAGAGGTCCCTTCGGGCGCGGCCTGGCTCAGGAACTCGAACAGCTGCAGGGTGTGCCCGCGGCCGCGGTGCAGGGGCAGCACGCGGTGGGGCCGGTCGCTGAAGACTACCGCCCCCACGCGGTCGAGGTTCCGCAGCCCGACGTAGCCGAGGGCGGCCGCCAGGCGCACGGCGTAATCGAGCTTGGACGGCTCGCCCCAACCCATGGAGCGGCTGCCGTCGACGAAGAGGTGGACGTTGATGTCCTCCTCCTCGCTGAAGAGCTTGATGAACAGCCGGTCCAGCCGGGAATAGATGTTCCAGTCGACGTAGCGGAAGTCGTCGCCGGCCTGGTAGCTGCGGTAGTCCGCGAACTCCACGCCGCGCCCCATCCGGGGGCTCCGCCGCTCGCCGCGCAGCAGCCCGCGCATGGCCCGCCGGCTGCGCAGGCCGAGCCGGTCCAGCCGCCGCAGGAACGACGCCTCGAGGAGCGTCGCCGCCGTGCTCACGTCCT
>DASUAK010000104.1:0-15958 GCA_035763845.1 bacterium
CTTCGTGCAGCATCTCGGTGAGCACGATCTCCGTGAGCGGGGCCGTGCTGGCCGGCTTGACGATCACGGCGTTCCCGGCCATCAGCGCCGGGGCCAGCTTCCAGGCGTAGAGGGAGACCGGGAAGTTGAACGGCAGGACGGCGGCGCAGATGCCGATCGGGTACTTGCGGGTCTCGATCTTGAGGATGCTGTCGCCGTCGCGCGCGAAGACGACGGTCCCCCTGATCTTCCCGCCGTATCCGGCGTAGTAGTCGAAGGTGTTGATGAGGCTGTCCAGCTCGCTGAGCGACTCGCGGAGGATCTTGCCCTGCTCCCGGGTGAGCAGCCGGGCGAGGGCCGGCTTGCGCTCTTCGACGAGGGCGGCGTAGCGCTGCAGCGCGCGGCCCCGCCGGCGCGACTCTTCCAGGCGAGGCCACCAGGTGGTGCGCATCGCGGTCTGGGCCGACGCCACCGCCCGCTCGACGTCGTCGCGGCCGCCCCGGGCCACGACGCCGACCACCTCGTCGGTGTTCGCCGGATTGCGGACCTCGAAGGTCTCCCCCGACAGCGCGGGGACCTGCCGTCCGTCGATGACCAGCCCGTATGTCTCCGCCATCCGCTCCTCCTATTTGAAGCCCATCGTGTTGAAGCGCAGGGGCTCGATCAAGATGGTGACGCGGTTCTCCGGGCGGTCCGTGGGCGGATACTGGTAGGGCCGCCCGCCGTAGCGCTGGGAGAGGCGGTCGATGTCCCGCGCGCCGCGCTCCCTCTCGAAGCGCACCACCCGTCCTTGAATCTGCACGTAGCGGTAGATATTCTGCGGGTCGACGACGGTGAACGCCACGTGCGGGTTGGCCTGCATGTTCTTGAGCTTGAGGCGGCCCCGGGAGCTGTTGACGAGGATGAGACCGTCTTCGAGCAGGAACCAGACCGGTGTGGCCTGGGGCCGGCCGCCGGGCGAGGCGGTGGCCAGGATGCCGACGGTGGGCGCCTGCAGGAATTTCACGACCGCATCGGGGAGAGCCAATCGTACACCTCGTTTCCCCATAGTCTAATCGCAACGTCTTTACCGCGGAAGGAGTGCATCCATGGTTGAGCGCTACAAGAACCTGGTCGCCGGGGAGTGGGTGGATTCGCGCGGCGGCACGGTGCAGGATCTCAATCCGGCTGATACGTCGGAGGTCGTCGCGGAATTCCCCTCGATGACGGCCGAGGACGTCACCCGGGCGATCGACGCGGCGGCCGGGGCCTTTCCGAGCTGGAAGGCCAAGACGTGGACGGCGCGGGGCGCGATCATGCGGCGGGCCGCCGAGCTGATCCGGGAGCGCGCGGAGCCGATCGCGCGCGACCTCACCCGCGAGATGGGGAAGACGCTGCGGGAAGCGCGCGGCGAGGTCCAGCGCACCTCCTTCTTCTTCGACTACTACGGCGCCTACGGCCGCCTGCCGATCGGCGACTACCTGCCCGACGAGCGCGACGGCGTCTTCACCTTCACCGCACGCGAGCCGCTGGGGGTGGTCGTGGCCATCGCCCCGTGGAACGATCCCGCCCTCACCCCGGCGCGGAAGATGGCCCCGGCGCTGATCGCCGGGAACACGGTCGTCCTGAAACCGGCCACGCTCACCCCGCTGTCGGCCTGGCATCTCCTCCGGGCGCTGCACGACGCCGGGATGCCGAAGGGCGTCGTGAACATGGTCACCGGGCCGGCGCGGGCCACCGGCGACCCGCTCCTCCTGCACCCCGCCGTGCGCGCCGTCACCTTCACCGGCTCCACGGCCGTGGGGCTGGCCATCCAGGCCAAGGTGGCGGGGCGGAACATCCGCGTCCAGACGGAGATGGGCGGGAAGAACGCGATGGTGGTGCTGAAGGACGCGAGCGTGAAGCTCGCGGCCGAGCTGGCGGTCGCCGCGGGCTATGGGCAATCCGGTCAGCGCTGCACTGCTACCAGCCGTGTCGTCGTCGATCGGGGGATCAAGGATGCCTTTCTCAACGAGTTCATGACCCGGACGAAGCAGATCAAAGTGGGGTCCGGTCTCGACGACGACACGACGATGGGCCCCGTGGTGGACGACAGCCAACTGCAGACGGTGCTGAAGGCGGTGGAGACCGGCCGGCGGGAAGGCGCGGAGGTTCTGTTCGGCGGGCAGCGCCTGAGCGGCTCGGGCTATGACCGCGGATACTTCGTGCAGCCCACCGTCCTGGGCAACGTGACCCCGTCGATGGCCGTGGCCCAGGAGGAGATCTTCGGCCCGGTCGTCGCCGTGATGGAGGCCGCCGACGTGCAGCAGGCCATCGAGATCGTGAACGGGACCCGCTACGGTCTCTCCGCCTCGGTCGTCACGCGCAGCCTCGAGGCGGCGCACACCTTCGCCCGCGGCGTGGACACCGGCTGCGTGGCGGTGAACCTGCCCACGGTCGGCTGGGACGTACACACGCCGTTCGGCGGTTTCAAGGAGTCCGGCTCGGCGTTCAAGGAGCACGGCATCGAAGGGCTGCAGTTCTACACGCGGGTGAAGAGCGTGGCGATGCGGGTGGCGGGGATCTGAGAGGGAAAACAACACCAGCGGATCGTTACCCAGTTAGGCCGGGTTAACCTAGGAGGCTAACTACCTCCCACCTAGGTAGACGCATCCGCTGGCAAGACGACCATACACCCCACGGCAGAATGGGTCAATTCGGAACTGTCGTTCGCGGGAACGCGTGATGCGGAAGTGATGAAGGCGACGAAGGTGACGGTGCTGCCCGTCAGCTCTTCTTGATGGTGGGGAAGGGGATGAGCCCGGTCTGCCGCTTCTGCGCCAGCTCCTTCGACTGCGGCACCCGGGGATGGTGCATGATGTTGAAGTCGAGCGTCTTCCCGCACGCGCAGGTGCGGCCGAGCTCGACGGAGGCGTCGATCCAGATGGCGCCCCCGCCCTCCGCCGCCTCGCGCGCCGACTCGACCGCGCCTGAGCGCGCGTCGGCCTCGTCCTCGGCCAGGCCCATCTGGCGCGGCGCCTGCCCGCTGAGCTCGTACAGCAGGGCCTTGGGGTAATAGACGCTGTAGCGTCTCCCGCAGCCCCCGCAGGGGAAGGTGAACACCAATGCCATGGCTTCATTATAGAGACCTGCTACAATGAAGGGAATCCGTTCGGCGGGAGGCCTGTCATGACGGCTCGCACGGCTCGCACCCTCCTCATCACGAGCGCCGCGGCCGCGTTCGGCCTGGCGATGTTCGCCGCCGGCTGGCTGGTCGCCTCGCAGCCCGCCGCGGCGGGACCGGTCCCCGCCGTCCCGGCACAAGTCCCGCTGCAGGAAATGATCCCGCTGCCCGGGCCCGATCAGGGGCCGGGACAGGGCCCCGGCCAGGGGCTCGGCCAGGGACAGGAGTGCGAGCCGGTCATCCTCTTCTACCATCAGGGACGCCTGTACCGCCTGATGCCCGGCCCCCAGCAGGATCAGCAGGGGCGCCCGGGCAGCCCGCCCGAGTACTTCCCGCTCCAGCCCTATCAGGGCCCGCAGATCCCCGGCCTGCCGTTCCAGCTGCCGCCGGGCGGCGCGCCACAGGTGCCGCAGGGCCCGGGCTTCCAGCCCGTCCAGCCGCGCTTCTGAGCCGGTAGGAACGCGCCGGCGCGCACCGAACCCTTGCCGTCAATTCCCACCGGGGTGACGGAGGTGAGGCCCAGTGTGCGTTCCTGAGACGTTCGAGGCAGTCCGCAACAGCCGCCGCGAGTTCCTCAAGCTTGCCGCGGGCGCGGCGGTCGGCACGGCCATGGCGGGCGCGGCGCAGCTCACGGCGCCGTTCACCGCGGAGGCGCGCAGCGTCAACGTCAACAACGTGCAGGACCTGACCCACGTCCTGCATCCGGGGTTCCCGAGCTTCAACCCGGCCTTCTTCCCGAAATTCGAGCGCAAGACGTTCGTCACGATCAAGAAGGATGGCTTCTACGGCAACGTCCTCACGTACTGGGAGCACTCCGGCACGCACATGGATGCGCCGCACCACTTCGTCACCGGGCGCTGGATGGTCCACCAGATCCCGGCCGGGCGATTGATCGCCCCGGCCGTGGTCATCCACATCCATGAGCGGGCGATGAGCCGCGCCGACGCGCAGGTCACGCCTGACGACATCCGGGGGTACGAGCGGCGCAACGGGCGCATCCCGCGGGGGGCGCTTGTCTTCATGCACAGCGGCTGGGAGAGCCGGGTCAACGACCAGAATGCCTATCGGAATCCCGACGCCAAGGGCGTCATGCACTTCCCGGGGTTCCATCCGGAGGCCACGGAGCTGCTCGTGAAGGACCGCAACATCGTCGGGATCGGTGTGGACACGCTCAGCCTCGACTACGGCGCGAGCACCGACTTCAAGACCCACGTCACCGTGCTGGGCGCGAACAAGTACGGGCTCGAAAACGTCGCCAACCTGGCGAAGATCCCGCCCAAGGGTGCCACAGTCTTCGTCGGCGCGCCGCGTGTGCAGGACGGCTCCGGCGGCCCGACGCGGCTCATCGCCGTCTGGTAGACTTGACGCGTGTGGCGCGGCGTCATTGAAGAGTACCGGGCGCATCTCCCGGTCACGGACCGGACGCCCGTCGTCACGCTGCTGGAGGGTGGGACCCCCCTCATCCGTTCGCGCTTTGCGGGGGACGCCGCCGTCTGGCTGAAGGTCGAGGCCGGGAATCCGACCGGCTCGTTCAAGGACCGCGGCATGACGGTCGCGGTCAGCAAGGCGCTCGAGGCGGGGGCGCGCGGTGTCATCTGCGCGTCGACCGGCAACACCGCGGCCTCGGCCTCGGCCTACGCGGGGCGGTCCGGGCTGCCCTGCGCCCTGATCATCCCCGCCGACGGCGTGGCCCTCGGCAAGCTCGTCCAGGCCGCCGCCCACGCGGCCGCGATCATCCCGATCGAGGGGACCTTCGACGCGGCCCTGGATCTGGCGCGTGCGGCCGCGGAGCGCTTTGGGCTCACCCTCGTGAACTCGGTCAACCCCCATCGACTGGAAGGTCAGAAGACCGCCGCGTTCGAGGTCTGTGATGCGCTGGGCCGGGCACCGGAGACGCTGATCATCCCGGTGGGGAATGCCGGGAACATCACCGCCTACTGGAGGGGGTTCACCGAATACCATGCGGCGGGTCGCATCGCGACCCGTCCGCGACTCATCGGCGTGCAGGCGGAAGGAGCCGCCCCGCTCGTGCGCGGCCGGCCGGTGGAGCGGCCGCAGACGGTGGCGTCGGCGATCCGCATCGGCCGTCCCGCGTCATGGCAGCCGGCGATGCGGGCGGTGGAGGAGTCCGGCGGGGAGCTGTTCACCGTGACGGACGATGAGATCCTGGCCGCCCAGGATCTGCTCGGGCGTGAGGGTGTCTTCGTCGAGCCGGCGTCGGCCGCGTCGGTGGCCGGCTACCTGAAGCTGCGGCGGGAGGGCCGCGCCCCCCGTGAGGCCGTATGCGTGCTGACCGGCCACGGTCTCAAGGACCCCGCCGTGATCCAGGAGCGGATGTCGCTGCCCCGGCCCGTGCCCGCGACCCTCGAGGGGATCGCCTCACGGTTTCCGCTCTAGAGCTCTCTCCTTCGGGTGCGCGGCTTGCTCAGTGGGCAGGATGGGCGCCTGGGTCCACGCACGCGGCGGCGCGCTGCAGGAGGAGGGTGCGCTCGCGCTCGTTCTGCGTGAGCGCGGCCGCCCGCTCCAGTTCTTTCCGCGCGTCGTCCAGGCGGCCGAGCCGGACCAGCAGATCCCCCCGCACCGCCGGCACGAGGTGGTACCGCCGCATCGCGGGATCGGCGGCCAGGGCGTCCACGATCTCGAGCCCGGCCGCCGGCCCGTGCGCCATGGCGATGGCGACGGCACGGTTCAGCTCGACGACCGGTGACGGCGCGGTCTGCGCCAGGGCGTCGTAGAGCGCCACGATCCGGCTCCAGTCCGTCTGCTCCGGCGTGGGCGCCTGCGCGTGACAGGCCGCGATCGAGGCCTGCAGGACGTAGGGACCACGCGAGTCCCCGAGGGCCTGCGCGCGCTCGATCGCGGCGAGGCCCCGGCGGATCAGCAGGTGATCCCACCGGGAACGGTCCTGATCGGCCAGGAGGACGGGCTCACCGGAGGGGCCCACGCGTGCGCGCAGCCGCGACGCCTGGAGCTCCATCAGCGCGACGAGGCCGTGGACCTCGGGCTCTCTCGGCGTCAGCCCGGCGAGGATGCGGCCCAGACGCAGCGCTTCGTCGCAGAGCTCCGGGCGCACCCAGCGCTCGCCGGCGGTGGCCGCGTACCCTTCGTTGAAGATGAGGTAGATGACCTCGAGCACCGAGGGGAGCCGCTCGGTCAGCTGCGTCCAGCGCGGAACCTCGAACGGCACCCGCGTCTCCGCCAGCGCCCGCTTGGCCCGCACGATGCGCTGGGCGATGGTCGGCTCGGGAACGAGGAAGGCCCGCGCGATCTCGTCGGTGGTGAGGCCGCCGAGCAGGCGCAGCGTGAGGGCGGCGCGGGCTTCCATGGAGAGGACGGGATGGCAGCAGATGAAGATCAGCCGCAGCAGATCGTCGCCGATGGCGTCGTCCAGCGCCTCCTGCGCCATCGCCCGGCGGTCTGCCCGGGCGTGCTCGACCGCCTCGTACTTGCGCTCCGCGACCTCGGCCCGCCGCATCAGGTCGATCGCCCGGTGCTTTGCCGTGGCCATGAGCCAGGCGCCCGGATTGTCCGGGACGCCTGACTCGGGCCATCGTTCGAGCGCGGCGACAAGCGCGTCGTGCGCGAGATCCTCCGCGAGGTCTACGTCCCGCACCATCCGCACGAGCCCGCCGATGAGGCGCGCGGACTCGATGCGCCAGACCGCCTCGATGGTGCGCTCGATCACGACCGCGGATTCCGGCGCTCGAGCTCGTCCCGCAGCTTCGCGTGGTGCTGGATCGCCTCGCCGCCGCCGAAGTCCTCGAGCTCGAAGACCTGCCGGACCTCCAGCTCGCCGTCCTGGAAGGGGACCCGCTTGGCCCACTCCAGCGCTTCCTCCTTCGACCGGACCTGGATCACCCAGTAGCCGGCGATGAGCTCCTTGGTCTCAGCGAAGGGGCCGTCGATCACGGTCCGCTTCGCGCCCTGGTAGCGTACGCGGAACCCCTTTGAGCTGGCCTGCAGGCCGTCCCCGGCCAGCATCACGCCGGCCTTCACCAGCCCCTCGTTGTAGCGCGCCATCTCGGCGAGCTGCGCCTCCGTCGGCAGCACCCCCGCCTCCGACTCCCTGGTGGCCTTGACGATCATCATGAAGCGCATAGGTCCTGACCTCCCCTGTTCCTGTTGGTGTGGGGGGCGCTCCCCCCTTCACCTAAGGCGACGAACGAGCCCCCCTCGGAATCGACACGCGGGAGAGCCAACGCCGCTCTCCCGGAGAGCTATTCCAGGCCCGGCCGTCCGAGGCTTCCGGCGATAGGAAAGACACCGCCCGGGTAAGAAGGCCATACAGCGTGCCCCCTGATCTGCGCGATCGCCACCGTCTCCGCCCCGAGCAGCTGCGCTGGCACTGCGATCCGGCCGCCCTGCCGTTCGACACGACCACCGAGGTCCGGCCCGACGAGGTGATCATCGGCCAGGATCGCGCCGTGCGGGCCCTCGAGCTGGGGCTCTTCATCGCCCAGCCGGGCTACAACATCTACATCGCCGGACCTGTCGGCACAGGCCGTACCACCTTCGGGGTGAAGAAGATCGAGGCCGCGGCGGCCGCGCGCCCCGCCCCGCCGGACTGGTGCTACCTCTACAGCTTCCAGCAGCCCGACCAGCCCATCGCCGTCAGCCTCCCGCGCGGGCGCGGCGCCCAGTTCCGCAAGGACATGGAGCGCTTCGTCGAGGAGCTGAAGGACGCCGTCCGCAAGCTCTTCGCCAGCGAGCAGTTCGAGAGCCGCCGCACGCAGCTGCTGCAGTCGTTCGAGGCGAGGATCAACGAGATCTGGCAGGCCCTGGACAACGAGGCCCGGGGATTGGGCTTCCTCCTCCAGCGCACGCCGACCGGCATCGCCACGGTGCCGATCGGTCCGTCGGGGGAGCCGATCACGCCGGACCAGTTCGCCGGCCTCACCGAGGCCCAGCGCGATGACGTGCAGCGCCGTGGGCGCCAGCTGCAGGAGGGCGTGGGCGAGTCGCTGCGGCGCGTGCGGACGCTGGAGCGGGAGGCGCGGGACGCCATCCGCGACCTCGAGCAGCAGGCCGTGCGCTCGACGGCCGGGGATCCGGTGGCCCGCCTGAAGGAGCGCTACGGCGACAACCGGGAGATCACCGCGTGGCTGGATGAGCTCCTGCAGGACGTCGTCGAGCAGGTCGATCAGTTCAAGGAGACGGAGGAGCCGGCCCCGCCGTTCTTCCTGCCCGGTATGGGGCGCCGCGGCGACCGCCTCCAGCGCTACCGCGTGAACCTGGTCGTGGACAACAGCCACGTGCAGGGCGCGCCGGTGGAGATCGAGGCCAACCCCACCTACTACAACCTGCTCGGGAAGGTGGAGTTCCGCGGGGAGTTCGGCGCGCTCGTCACCGACTTCACGATGATCAAGGCCGGCGCCCTCCAGCGCGCCAACGGCGGCTTCCTCATCCTTCAAGTGAAGGACCTGCTGATGAACGCCTTCTCCTGGGAGGGGCTCAAGCGCGCGTTGAAGAGCGGGGAGGCGCGCATCGAGAACATCGGCGAGCAGCTCGGCGTCATCCCCACCGCCACGCTGCGGCCCGAGCCGATCCCCCTCGAGGTCAAGGTCATCCTCATCGGCACGCCGCTCATCTTCCAGCTCCTCTACAGCTACGACGAGGACTTCCGGAAGCTGTTCAAGGTCAAGGCGGACTTCGACGTCGAGGTCGACCGCACGCCGGAGACGATGGCCGGCTACGCCGCGGCCGTGGCCGCCATCTGCACCAAGCACGGCCTCCGGCCGTTCGACCGGGGGGCTGTGGCGCGCATCCTCGAGCACAGCGCGCGGCTGGCGGAGCGGCAGGACCGCCTCAGCACGCGCTTCAACGACGTGGCCGAGATCATCTTCGAAGCGGATGCCTGGGCCGCCCGCGCCGGCCGGAAGGTCGCCACCGCGGCGGACGTCGCCACGGCCATCGAGGAGAAGATCTATCGCTCGAACCGCGTGGAGGAGAAGCTGCGCGAGCTCATCGCGCACGGGCAGATCCTGGTGGACGTGGAGGGGATCAAGCCGGGCCAGGTCAACGGCCTGTCCGTCCTGCAGATGGGAGACTATGCCTTCGGCCACCCCAGCCGCATCACCGCCCGGACCTACGTGGGCAGCCGCGGGGTCGTGAACATCGAGCGCGAGATCGACATGTCGGGCCGCATCCACAGCAAGGGCGTGGCGATCCTGGCCGCCTACCTCGGCGGCAAGTACGCGCAGGACCGGCCCCTCAGCCTGAACGCCTCGATCACCTTCGAACAGACCTACTCGGAGGTCGAGGGCGACAGCGCCAGCTCCACCGAGCTCTACGCCCTGCTCTCCGAGCTCTCGGGCGTCCCCATCGACCAGGGCATCGCGGTGACCGGCTCCGTCAACCAGAAGGGCGAGATCCAGCCCATCGGGGGGGTCAACGAGAAGATCGAAGGGTTCTTCCACACCTGCAAGGTGATCGGGCTCACCGGGACCCAGGGGGTGTTGATCCCGGTCCAGAACATCCCCAACCTCATGCTGCGGGACGACGTGCTCCAGTCCGTCCGGGATGGGCGGTTCCACATCTGGGCGGTGCGGACCACGGAGGAGGGCCTGGAGGTCCTGACCGGGCGGCCCGCAGGGGAGGTCGACGGGGAGGGACACTATCCCGAGGGGACGATCAACGCGCTGGTGGCACATCGGCTGGGCGAGCTGGCCGACCGCCTGCGCCGGTTCTCGCCGGTCCCCCGGCCCAACGAGGCTAAGAACGAGGACAAAGAAAAGTAAACTCTGCGCGCGTCCCGAACGTCATACAAGAGCGGGATACTGGGAGGGCCGATCCCCGTATCCCGCCGTTTAATTGATGGAGGCCAGATGCGACCGATCGCGGCAGTCCTGTTGGTCCTGATCGCAATTCCTGCGGCGGCGCCCGCCCGCGTCCACGCCCAGGGCGCCCAGGCGCTCACCCTCCAGGCGGCGATGGTCAGCGCCGTGGACCGCCATCCCAGCGTGGTCGCGGCGGCGCGGGCCGTCCAGGCCGCCGAGGCGCGGCTGGTTCAGGCCCGGGCGGGCACGGCCCCCCAGGTCAGTGTGACGGGCCGGACGGCGCTGGGCACCCTGGGGGCGACCGGCAGCCCGACCGGCGGTGACGCCTCGACCTCGCACAACGTGGCCGTCGGCGCGACGCTGCCTCTCTACGACGGCGGGATCACCGCCCAGCAGGTCGCCCAGGCCCAGGCCTCGCTGGAGGGGGCCCGGGCCTCGTTCGCCGCCGCCCGGCAGGACGCCGCCCTGACGGCGGCCGAGGCCTACTTCCAGGTCCTCCGGGCGCGCCGGACGGTGGAGGTACGCGAAGCGGCGGTGCAGACCGCGCAGGCGCAGGTGCGTCAGGCGGAGGCGTTCTTCCGCGCCGGCACCGCGGCCCAGGCCGACGTGATCCGCGCGCGGGCTGCCGCGGCCAGCGCGGAGGCGGAGCTGGTCACGGCCCGGGGACAGGTCGAGATCACGGTGGCCTCCCTGCGGTCGGCGATGGCGCTGCCGCTCGACCAGCCTATCGACGTCGCCGACCCGGCGGTCCCCGCCGCGGTCGCCGTCTCGGCCGCAGAGGCCTCGAACGAAGCGGCCCGCCAGAGGCCCGAGGTGCAGCGCTCCGACGCCGACGTCCGCAGCGCCGAAGCCGCAGTGCGCCTGGCCCGCATCCGGGCGGGGCTCCAGGTCGCCGTCAATGCCAACGGCTCGGTTCAGGTCACGCCGGATCCCGGCCAGGCCGGATGGTCCGTGTCAGCCACCGTCTCGCATCCGCTCTTCGACGGCGGGCGCTCGAAGGCGGCGGTCGAGGAAGCGACCGCCAATCTGGAGGCGGCCGCGGCGCGGCGTGAGGCTACGCTGCTGCAGATCCGGACGCAGGCGTATCAGGCCGCGGTGGGGGTTACCTCCGCCTCGGCCCGGGTGGAGGCGACGCGCGTGAGCGCGGAAGCGGCGGCGGAGGCGCTCCGCGTGACGGAGGGCCGGTATCAGGCAGGGGTGGGAACGCTGTTGGAAGTGCTCGACGCGCAGTCGGCCGCATCGCAGGCGCGGGTCGCGGCAGTGCAGGCGGTGTACGACCTGCACCTGGCCGTGGTCAGTCTGCAGCACGCGGTGGGCCGGGCGCTGGTGGCCGGACGGTAGACGAAGGAGCGGGCGTATGAAGCGACGGACGGCGGTGGTGGGGATCGTCATCGCGCTCGCTGCGCTGGTCGTGCTGGTGGCGCGGGACCGGATGCGCGGCGACGGGGAGGCCCCGCGGTATCGCACGGCGGAGGTGACGCGGGGCGATCTCGTGCTGAGCGTCTCCGCCTCGGGGACGGTGCAGGCGGTCGCGCTCGTGGAGGTGAAGTCGCGCGCGACCGGCCAGGTGCGCGCGGTGTTCGTCGACGAGGGGACCTCCGTGCGGCGCGGCCAGGTGCTCGTGGAGATCGATGATCCCGACGCGCGCTCGGCGGTCGAGAACGCGCGGGGCGCCCTCGCCGCCGCCCAGGCGCGCCTGGCGCAGGCGGAGGCGTCGGTCGCGGTGACGCGATCGAGCACTGCCAACGCGCTGCGGCAGGCGGAGGCCAACGTCGCCGCGGCCCGGGCCCGGCTCGCCCAGACCCGGTCGGGGAGGCCGGAGGAGATCGCACAGGCGGAGGAGGCGCTCCGCCAGGCCCGCGCCTCGGAAGCGCTCGCCCGCCAGAATCTGGAGCGCCAGGAGCAGCTGTTCAAGGAAGGATTCGTCGCCCGCTCCGCGCTCGATCAGGCTCAGAGTCAGGACGAGGTTGCGTCCTCGCAGCGCAAGGCGGCGGAATCCCGGCTGGCCCAGGTCCGCTCCGGCGGCTCCGCCCAGGACGTGGCGATCGCACAGGCGCAGCTGGCTCAGGCGGAAGCCCAGCTGGCGGACGCGCGCACCGGCTCGCTCCAGGTGCGGCTGCGCACGGAGGAAGCCGCGGCGGCCCGGGCGCAGCTGTCGCAGGCCGCGTCCAACCTGCGCCAGGCCCAGGAGCGTCTGGCCGAGAGCCGCATCACCGCGCCGATCGACGGCGTGGTGGCACTGCGCTCCGTGGCGGTCGGGCAGTCCGTCATTGGGAGCGCCTCGGGCGGGACGCCCGTGCTCACTCTGGCCCAGATGACCCCGGTCCGGGTGAAGGTATTCGTGGACGAGTCGGACATCAGCCGCATCACCCCCGCCTCGCAGATCGAGGTCACGGCCGACGCCCTGACCGGTGTGGTGCTGCGCGGGCGCCTCGTCGGGATGGCCCCGCAGCCCGTCGTCGAGCAGAACGTGACGCGCTACCCTGTGACGGTCGAGGTGGACGACAGCAAGCGGCAGCTGCGGCTGGGGATGACCGTGGACGCCGAGTTCGTGCTGGCCCGCCGCACGGGCATCCTCCTCGTCCCGCAGGAGGCCGTCAAGGGACAGGACAGCAAGGCGGTCTTCGTCGTGGAGAACGGCGAGATGACCCCGCGGGTCGTGCACACCGGGCTCAGCGACGGGCGGCTGGTCGAGATCGTCTCCGGCCTGCGGGAGGGCGAGCTCATCTACCTGGGCGCGGCGCGGTCGAACGGGGCGCCGCCGCAGACTCCCGGGGGCAACCCCTTCCAGCCCGGCGTCCGGATCCGCCGGTAGGTGCTGCCATGGCGCTGATCGAGCTGCAGAACGTCACCAAGGTCTACCGCATGGACGGCGTCGAGGTCGAGGCCCTGCGCGGGGTCGATCTCCAGGTCGACGCGGGCGAGTTCGTGGCCATCATGGGCCCCTCGGGCTCAGGGAAGTCGACCTGCATGAACATCATCGGCTGCCTCGACCGCCCGACCGGCGGCATGTACCGGCTCGGCGGGGAGGACGTCTCCACCCTCGACGACGTCGCCCTCGCGCGCATCCGCAACCGCCGGATCGGCTTCGTCTTCCAGAGCTTCAACCTGCTGGCGCGCGTCCCGGCCGTGGAGAACGTCGAGCTCCCCCTCATCTACGCCGGTGTCCCGGACCGCCGGGCCCGCGCCCTGCGGGCGCTGGAGAGCGTCGGCCGTGCCCGGCGCGCGGGCCACCTGCCCACTCAGCTGTCGGGCGGCGAGCAGCAGCGCGTGGCCATCGCGCGGGCGCTCGTCACCGGCCCCGCGGTGATCCTCGCGGACGAGCCGACGGGCAACCTCGACACCCACACCAGCGACGAGATCCTGGGCCTGCTGCAGGCGCTGAACGACACCACCATCACGGTCGTGATGGTCACGCACGAGCCCGACGTCGCCGCCTGCGCAAAGCGGCTGGTGCGTTTCCGCGACGGCCACATCGAGCGCCAGGAGCCCGTGGACCGGCGGCGCGAACTGCCGCGGCCGGAGCTGCCGCGGGCCGACCTGCTGCGATCCGAGGTGGCCCGGCGATGACCCTGATGAGCAGCATCCAGATCGCCCTGCGGGCTCTCACCGCGAACAAGCTGCGGGCGGCGCTGACCATGCTGGGCGTGATCATCGGCGTGGCCGCGGTGGTGACGATGGTCAGCATCGGGCAGGGCGCCCGGCAGTCGGTAGAGACGCAGGTGCAGGCGCTCGGCAGCAACCTCCTAACCATCTTCCCTGGCAGCGTCTCCCAGTTCGGTGTCCGCCAGGGCGCGGGGTCGCGGCAGACTCTCGTCTGGGAGGACGCCGAGGCGATCGCCCGCGAGGTGCCCGAGGTGGAGGCGGTGACCGCCGAGTTCTCCCGCGCGGCCCAGGTGGTTCGCGGGTCGGCGAACGTGAGCACGAGCGTCTCCGGCGTCAGCCCTGCCTTTCAGGAGGTGCGCAACTTCTTCGTGGAGGAGGGCGGATTCTTCGCCGACGCGGACATGGCCTCCCGCGCCCGTGTCGCCGTCCTCGGCCGCACCGTGGTTGAGACGCTCTTCGGGGATCGCGACGCGTCGCCCATCGGCGCGGCGATCAAGATCAACCGGGTCTCGTTCACCGTCATCGGCGTGATGGAAGAGAAGGGCGCCACGGGCTTCAACGACCGCGACGATGTGATCTTCGTGCCCCTGACTACGGCGCAGCGCCGGCTGTTCGGCGTGGACTTCGTGCGCGCGATCTACGTGAAGGTCCGCACGGCGGGCGAGATGACATCCGCCCAGGAGCAGGCCGAGGCGCTGCTGCGGGGCCGCCACCGCATCTCCGAGGGCGAGGAGGCCGACTTCACGGTCCGCAACCAGGCCGACATCATCGCCACGTTTCAGGGCATCACCCGCACGATGACCCTGCTGCTCGGGGGCATCGCCGCGGTCTCGCTCCTCGTGGGTGGGATTGGTATCATGAACATCATGCTGGTGTCGGTGACGGAGCGCACGCGGGAGATCGGCCTCCGCAAGGCCGTGGGGGCCACGGGCCGGGACATCCTCAGCCAGTTCCTTGTCGAATCGCTGGTGCTGAGCATCACCGGCGGCATCGTCGGGCTGCTGCTCGGCGTCGGCGGCAGCCGGCTGATCTCGGCGCTAGCCGGCTGGGCCACCCTCGTCTCTCCCGCCTCACTGCTCATGGCCGTCGGGTTCGCGGGCGCGATCGGGGTCTTCTTCGGCATCTACCCCGCGCGCCGGGCAGCGGCGCTCGACCCCATCGTGGCGCTGCGCTATGAGTAGCCGCCGGCCCGTGCTCAGGGCCCTCATCGCCTTCGGAGTGATCCTCGTGGGCACGGCGGGCATCCTCTGGTATGTTCGCATGCGCCCCGAACCTGCGGCAGGCGCGCGGATGGATCCGGCCGTCACCGTCGCCACGGCGCTGGCCGCGCTCGAGCGC
Organism: bacterium; assembly: GCA_035763845.1. Classification (GTDB taxonomy): domain Bacteria; phylum Sysuimicrobiota; class Sysuimicrobiia; order Sysuimicrobiales; family Kaftiobacteriaceae; genus Kaftiobacterium. Next base: position 14,842 of record DASUAK010000104.1, read on the forward strand.
AGCGAGACCCACCGCCTCAGCGAGCGGCAGCTGGCGCAGATCCTCCCCCTGCTCCGTGTCCTCCGCGACCTCGATCCCTCAGAGGTGGAGCCGGGGAGGGCGCTGGCCCGGGCCATCCTGGACGTTCTCTCGCCCGAACAGCGCGCCGAGATCCAGCGCTTCCGCGACGAAGCGCGCTCGCGCCGGGAAGCGGGCGGGACGCCGCCGCGGGCGCAGCGGCTCGGAGCTGCGGGGCCCCAGGCCGGAGGCGCGGCACCGCCGGGAGCGGTCCGGGTCCGGGGCGCGGCGCGGCAGCGCCTGCTGGGGCGCCTGATCGAACGGCTGGAAACGCGGCAGTAACCGGGGGAGGGACCATGGATCTCGGGCTTCGGGGGCAGGTGGCGGTCGTCGCGGCGGGCAGCAAGGGGCTCGGCCGGGCGATCGCGCAGGGGTTCGCCGCGGAGGGCGCACGGGTGGCGATCTGCGCGCGCAACGAGACCGCGCTGCGGGAGACCGCGGCCGCGATCGGCGGGGACGTCCTCGCCGTCCCCGCGGACGTGACGAAGCCCGACGACGTCGACCGCTTCATCCGGTCGGTCGTGGACCGTTTCGGCCGCATCGACGTCCTGGTCAACAACGCGGGCGGCCCGCCCAGCCGGCCCTTCACCGAGATCACCGAGGAGGAGTGGTGGGCGGGGATCGGGCTCAACCTCATGAGCACGGTGCGCCTCACCCGGCAGGCCATCCCTCACATGCGCGCCCAGGGGGGCGGGCGGATCCTCAACGTCACTTCCTTCACCGTGAAGCAGCCCATGCCGAATCTCGTCTTGAGCAACGCCGTCCGGCTCGCCGTGGTCGGGCTCGCCAAGACGCTCGCCGTGGAGCTGGCCCCGCACAACATCCTCGTGAACACGATCTGCCCGGGGCCCATCGCCACCGACCGGCTCCAATCCCTGACTCGCACTTACGCCGAGCGGGAAGGAGTCAGCTATGAGGAAGCCGAGCGCCGCCTGTGGACCAACCAGATCCCGCTCGGCCGGGTGGGCACGCCCGAGGAGTTCGCGAACGTCGTCGTCTTCCTCGCCTCCCCCCGCGCCAGCTTCGTGAACGGGACCACCCTGCAGGTGGACGGGGGCCT
>DASUAK010000105.1:0-4320 GCA_035763845.1 bacterium
GCTGTGAGGTTTCGACCGGCACCCCGGCGGAGGCGAACGCGGCGTGGGCCGCGCGGGCGCGCGGCGTGACCCTGCCGTCCAGCTCCCCGAGCACCACGCGGCGGATGCCGCCCGTCTGCCGGATCACGCCCGGGGCGGCGACGTGGCAGAAGATCTGGCAGAGCCCGCCGAGGACGTGCGGGCGCCCCACCGCCTCGATCAGGACGTCGACGCTGTCGACGCCGTTCTGGAGGGTGAGCACGCCGGTCTGGGGCCCCAGCAGCGGCGGCAGCAGGCGCACGGCGTCCGCGCTGTCGAAGGCCTTGACGGTGAACAGGATGAGGTCGGCCGGCCCGATCCGGGCGGGATCGTCCGTTGCGGCCACCGGCAGCGTGAACGGCTCTTCCACGGCCGACTCCACGCGCAGGCCCCGGTCGCGCATCGCGGCGAGATGGGGGCCACGCGCGAGGAAGGCGACTTCGGCCCCTGCGCGCTGCAGCAGCGCTCCGTAGTACCCGCCCACGCCCCCCGCGCCGACGACCGCGATCTTCACGAGGCCCACCCATTCCAGACACCGGGAAGGGACCCCTGCATCGCGGTCACGATCCGCGCTCTCTCTGGTCACACCGCAGGAGGAGAGGGGCTCGTGACGGAAATGCTTTCCCTGGGCCGTGCGGGGATGTCCCTGTCGGGGCGGTGGGAGTCGCGAGCTCATCTCCGCCCTGCAGGTGGTGCCTTGCACGGTCCGTTGTGTCGTCGCGCTGTCGCTCCGCCTTTCCCCGCGTTCCTCTCCCGGCTAACGGGGGCGCCCCGGCGCCGGAACGCGCCAGCCGCCGGCCGCGTTGACGCAGAGAGGGTATCATAGGTCTGATGTCTCGTCGGATCGTCGCCATCGTGGCCCTCGTGGTCGCCGCCGCCGTCGTCCTGCTGTGGATGGCGCTGGCGGGGGTCGGGGGGGCCGTCGAGGTCGATGCGGTGCGGATCACCAGGGGGCCGCTCGAGGTTACGCTCCCGGTGACGGGCATCGTGGAGACCCGCGCGGTCGAGCTGGCCTTCGAGCTGCCCGGCCGTCTGGCCGAGGTGCGCGTGCGCGAGGGCGACGTGGTGCGCCCGGGGCAGATCCTGGCCGCGCTCGACAGGGCCGAAGCCGCCGCTGCGGCGGAGCAGGCCGCGGCCGCCGCCGATGCCGCCCGCAGCGAGGCTGTCCGGGCCGGCGCCGCCGTGGAGGCCGCGCGGCAGCAGGCGATCCAGGCCGACGCCGCCTACCGCGTGGCCGCGGCGAACCTGCGGCAGCTGCGCGCGGGGGCGCGCACGGAAGAGCTGCGCCAGGCGCAGGCCGCGGTGGAAGCGGCGGACACGGCGCGGCAGCAGGCGCAGCGGACGCTGCAGCTCAACGAGCAGCTGGCGAAGCAGGGCGCGGTGGCGCAGACGCAGGTGGACGCCGCGCGGGCGCAGGCCGAGGCGGCCGAGGCGCAGTACCGCCAGGCCCTCGCGCAGTACCAGGCTGTGCGCGCGGGGGCGCGGCCGGAAGCGGTGGAGGCCGCATCCCAGCAGGTGCGGCAGGCGGAGGCCGCCGCCGCCGCGGCGCGCGCGAACGTCCGGCAGGCGGAGGCCATCGCCGCATCCGCGCTGGCCAACGCCCGGCAGGCCGAGGCCGCCTCTCGCGCGGCGCAGGCCCGCGGCCGGCGCGCCTTCATCACCGCCCCGTTCTCCGGCTCGGTCAGCCGCGTGTATCTCAATCCCGGCGCGCCCGTGGCGCCGAGCATCCTGGTCATCGCGCTTGTCTCGGAGGGCGGGTGGATCACCGCCGAGGTGGACGAGGCGGACATCGACGCCGTGCGCGTGGGCCAGACGGCGCACATCACCGCCGATGCCTACCCCGACGTCACCCTCACCGGACGCGTGACCCGCATCGGCGGGGCGGTCGAGCTGCGCGGCGGCAACCGCGCCGTGCGGGTGCGCATCGATCCCGTGATGCCCACCGGGATGCGCTCGGGCACCAGCGTAGACGTGGGCATCGTCCTCAGCCAGATCCCCGATGCGACCCTTGTCCCGCTGGACGCGGTGCAGCCCGGCGAGGACGGCGTGTACGACGTCTTCGTCATCGAGCGGGGGCTGCTGCGGCGGCGCTCGATCCGGCTGGGCGAACGGAACGAGCTGGTCGCGCAGGTCGCCGCGGGACTGCGCGACGGGGAGTACGTGGCCGTCGGCGATCCGGCCGTCCTGCGCGAGGGCGCCCGGATCCGGCTCCGCTCCACGCGATGACGGCTCCCACCGTCCGGCTCGACGGCATCACGAAGGTCTACCGGCTCGGCAAGGTCGAGGTGCAGGCGCTGCGCGGGGTGAGCCTCGCGATCGCCTCCGGCGAGTTCGTCGCCATCATGGGCCCCTCGGGTTCCGGCAAGTCCACTCTGATGAACCTCATCGGCTGCCTCGACCGTCCGACCGCGGGCACCTACGTCCTGGACGGCCGGGACGTCAGCGGCATGGGCGACGATGCGCTGGCCGAGGTCCGCAACCGCCGCGTCGGCTTCATCTTTCAGACCTTCAACCTGCTGCCGCGGCTGTCCGCGCTCAAGAACGTGGAGATGCCGATGGTCTACGCCGGCGTGCCCCGCCCGGAGCGGCGGGCGCGGGCGGTGGAGGCCCTCGAGCGCGTCGGGCTGGGCGGGCGACTGCATCACGCCCCGCCCGAGCTGAGCGGCGGCGAACAGCAGCGCGTGGCCATCGCCCGGGCCCTTGCCAACCGCCCGGCCCTGCTCCTCGCCGACGAGCCGACCGGCAACCTGGACAGCCGCGCGGGCGAAGAGATCCTGGCGATCTTCCAGGAGCTCAACCGGGCCGGCATCACCATCGCGATGGTCACCCACGACCGCGAGGTCGCCGAGCATTGCGCCCGCATCCTGACCATGCGCGACGGCCGGCTCGTGCGGGACGAGACGGTGGTCCGGCCCCGGCAGGCCCGCGAGATCATCGGAGCGCAGCTCTGATGGCGGCCTGGCGCGGCCTCCTCGGACTGGGCGAAGCCCTCGGCGTCGCCCTCGAGGCGCTGCGCGCCAACACGCTGCGCACCGTCCTCACCACGTTGGGCGTGATCATCGGCGTGGCCGCCGTCATCGCCCTCGTCTCGGTGGGCCAGACCGCGCGCAACAGCGTCGTGGGCGAGTTCGCCAGCCTCGGCCCCGACCTGCTCTGGGTGCTGCCGGGCAAGGCGAAGGAGGGGCAGTTCGGCGCGGCGGAGGAAGGCCGCCTGACGCTGACCTACGAAGACGCGGAAGCCCTGGCCGACGCGGGCGGGGCCATCACCGCGGTCGCCCCGGTCCTGCAGACCCAGATCCAGATCACCGCGGCCGCGCGCCGCTACACGACGACGATCGTCGGCACCACCGCCGACATGCTCCGCGCCCGGAACCTGACGATGCAGCGGGGGCGGTTCATCAGCGCCGCGGACCTCGCCCGCCGCAAGCGCGTCGCCGTCCTGGGCGACTCGCTCGCGCGGGCGGTCTATGGAAATCCGGCCGCGGCCCTGGGCCGCCGCTTCACCCTCAGCGGACGCGCCTTCGAGGTGATCGGCGTCCTGCATCCCGAGGGCTCGATCCTGGGGCTCGATCTCGACGACCGGGCCTACATCCCGTTCACCACGGGCCAGGTGATCTTCAACCTCGACTACGCCACATTCTTCTTCGTGAAGGCGGCCGAGCCGTCGGCCGTCCCCCGCGCGATGCGCGAGACCGAGCGCATCCTGCTGCGCCAGCACCGCGGGGAGGAGGACTTCACCGTCCTCACGCAGAGCCAGCTGCTGAGCTCGCTGGACGCCATCCTGCGCATCCTCACCGTGGCCCTCTCGAGCATCGCCGGCATCTCGCTGGTCGTCGGCGGCATCGGCATCATGAACATCATGCTCGTCTCGGTGACCGAGCGCACCCGGGAGATCGGCATCCGCAAGGCCATCGGCGCCCGGCGGGCCAACATCCTCTCCCAGTTCCTCATCGAGGCGGTGGCGATCAGCCTGGTGGGCGGCTTCCTCGGGATGATGCTAGGCCTCGTCGGCTCGTGGCTCATCTCCGCCCGGCTGTTCCAGAGCGTCCCCACCGCGGGGACGATCTTCCCCATCGTGGCGCTCGCCTTCAGCTTCTCCGTCGCTGTCGGCGCCATCTTCGGCGTCTACCCCGCCTACCGCGCCGCCCAGTTCAATCCGGTGGAAGCGCTGCGATACGAGTAGGCTCCGCCGGCGACCGCGGCGAACACTCGCGCCGATGATTCCGCCGCTGGTCCGCGAAGCCCGCCGCCTCGCCTAGGCGGCGCGCTTCCGACATCCCTGCACCGATGACGTCGGACGCC
>DASUAK010000106.1:0-7572 GCA_035763845.1 bacterium
TGCGTCGTACGCCGGTCAGGCGTAGATGTTCAGCGGGTGCCGCTTGAAGGCGGGACCGAGCTTGCGGCGCAGCTGGTCGAAGATCTCGACGTCGTGCTGGCCGACGAGCGTGATCGCCGTGCCGGCGCGGCCCATGCGGGCCGTGCGGCCGACCCGGTGGATGTACGTCTCGACGTCCTCGGGGATGTCGTAGTTGATCACGTGCGAGATCTCCGGCAGGTCGAGCCCGCGGGAGGCGACGTTGGTCGCCACGAGGATCGGCGTGCGCCGCTCCTCGAAGTCCCGCAGCGCCCTGAGGCGCGCGCTCTGGCGCATCCCGCCGTGGATCACGCCGACCTTGTGGTGCCGGCCGAGCGTGGTGGCCAGGCGGTCGGCCCGGTGCTGGGTCCGCCGGAACACCAGCGCGCTCTCGATCGACTCTTCCTGGAGCAGGCGCCGCAGGGCCTTGACCTTGTCTTCCTCTGCGACTTCCACGTAGAACTGCTCCACGGTGTCGACCGTGGGCGCCGGCTGGGCGATGTGCACCGAGACCGGATTCTGCATCTGGCGGTTGGCGATGGTCCGCACTTCCGCGGGCATCGTCGCCGAGAAGAGCGCCGTCTGGCGCTCCGGCGGCACCGCCTTGAGGATCAGCGTGACGTCGGGCAGAAAGCCCATGTCGAGCATCCGGTCCGCCTCGTCGAGCACGACGATGCGCACTCGCCCGAGGGAGACCGTGCCGCGGCGCATGTGGTCGAGCAGCCGGCCCGGCGTCGCCACCGCGACGTGCGGGCGGCGGCGCAGGTCCTCGAACTGCCGCTCGATCGAGGCCCCACCGTAGAGCGTAGCGACCTTGAGGCCGCGGTATCGTCCCAAAGCGCGGACTTCATCGGACACCTGGAGGGCCAGTTCCCGTGTGGGAACGAGCACCAGGGCCTGTAGATCTCGCGTCTGTGGGTCGATGCGCTCAACGAACGGGATGCCGTACGCGCCGGTCTTGCCCGAGCCGGTCTGAGCCTGGCCGACGAGGTCCACGCCGTCGATCAGCTGCGGGATGACCCGCTCCTGGATCGGCGTGGGCTGCTTCCAGCCGAGGCCCTGGATGGCTCGGAGCGTTTCCGAGCGGAGGGTCAACCCTCCGAATGTTACCTGAGGCGACATCACTTGCGGTGTTGCCTGGGGCACCCGCGGCGTCGCCTCCGGCGAGCGCACGGGGTCGTGCTGTGCTGCGTGCATATAGAAAATGCCTCCTTCGCGTCCGGGGATTCCCCGGACTGGCTCGATACGTCGAGCCGACGGAATTGTGCCGGCACTCTGCGCGTGTCCCGCCAGCACTATCCGCCCGAAGAAGGCTCGCGACACACCGCGAGGGATGCCATCGATCGCATCCCTCGCAGAACGCATCTATGACGGTCGAACTGTAGTCTAGCAGGTCTTGGATGGGACGTCAAATGGGATGGGCCGATCAGAACCGCTCGCGACCTCCCCGCCGGCCACCACGGCCGCCACCACCGCCTCCCGGTCCATATCCGCCGCCGCCACCACGGCCACCGCCGCCGCCGCTGCCACCACGGCCGCCGCCGCGTCCGCCGCCGCCACCTCCGCCGTCGCGCTTGAAGCCGCCGCCACCGCCGCCGGGACCGCCCCGGCCGCCGCCGCCGAACGACTCTTGGCGCGGGCGCGCTTCGCTGACGACCAGGCCCCGCCCCCACTGCATGGTGCCGTTGACCTGGGTGATCGCCTCCGCCGCCTTCTCCTCAGGCACTTCCACGAAGGCGAAGCCGCGGCCGCCGATCACCTGAACGTCCGTGATCGGGCCGTAGGGCTCGAAGAGAGTTCGGAGATCCTGCTCGGTGACTTCGTACGGAAGGTTCCCCACGTACAACCGCTTGCTGGCCATATTTCCGCTCCTCTCGGTGGAACCTAGAGAGCCTTTTACCCCCGGCGGGGGCTCCGTGGGTGGGCATGGAGCGCCTGGCGGAGGCGGTCCGCGCGGGGCAGGGAGCGGGCCGGGTCCCGGTAGGCGAAGCGCAGGACGCGCAGCGCCGACCGTCCGCTATAGGCCAGGACACCTTCGCCGCTGCGGCGGACGAGGAGCGTGCCCGTGCCTTCCGCGTGGGGGCGCAGGGCCTTGCGGAGCGCCTCGAGGAAAGCGGCGGAACCTTCGAAGACGATCTTACTCACGGCGGAGGGGGTGGCCGGCGACGTGCGCGTCCCGAAGGGCGGCGTACCGCGCCCGCCCTCGAGGTAGCCGCGCACGAAGTGCGGCAGCAGCGTCGCCGGGATGAAGCTGATCGGAACGGAAACGGAGCGGTCGTCGCCGGGGATGCCCCAGCGGAGGAGGAGACGGCCGAGATCGCGGTCCCGGATGTAGGCCTGCAGGCCCCGGGTGCTGCTCTGGCAGTACTCACAGCCGGGCCGCCCCTCGCACAGGTCGGTCAGCAGGGCGTCGACATGCGCGACGTCCCGCTCATCGACGTTCAGCACGAGGGTGGGCATCGCCCCGTCGTAGACGGCGCCGCACGCCGCCACGTACCCCACCCAGTAGAGCAGGGCCGCGTCGCGGTGATCCGGCCGGCGCTGCGCCAGGCCATACGGGTCCGGCAGGGCGCGGGGACGCGAGTCCCGACGAAGCGCCTGCGTCACAGTGTACACCGGGAGCGAATGCTTCTCGGCGATCTGTGCTGGTGCGAGGCCCGCGGCGTGGTCCGACTGGATGCGATAGAGGAGAACGGGATCCCGCCGCGGGGACGGGCGGGTCGAAGCCATTGTCAGTACTATAGCATATCGCCGCGTCAGGCGCTATCAGAGCTCTTCCCAGCCGCTATCAGGGTTCTTCCCGGTGCGCTCAGGGCTTCTCCCGCGGCCGGCAGGATCGTGCCGCGGTTCGGGTCAGGCCGTGGCGGCGAAGCGGCCGAGGCGGAAGAGCTCGATCGGGTGGCGGGTGTGGCCGTAGGCGGCCAGCTCGGCCAGCACTTCTCCGACGACGGAGGCGAACTTGAAGCCGTGTCCGGAGAAGCCGCAGGCCAGGATGACCTGGGGATGGCGGGGGTGGCTGTCGATCACGAAGTGGCCGTCGGGGGTGTTCGTGTACATGCAGGTCACGGTCTGGAGCAGGTCCCCGTTCAGCGCGGGGAGCGTCCCGGCCAGGATGTCCCGCATCCGGTGGACCTCCTCCGGGCCGACCTCCCGGCGGATCGTCTCGGGAGTGCAGGACTCCCCGCTGTGGTGGTGAGCCACTTTGACCCCGTCACGGCTCACCCGGGGGAAGCCGTAGATGAAGCTGTCCGGGCGGTACTCGTAGATGTAGATGGGCAGGCGGTCCGGCTCGAACAGGGCCGGCTCGGTGGGCTGGAACCAGTACATGACGTTGCGCTCGACCTGCAGCGGCAGGCCCATCTCGGCCAGGACCTGCCCGGCCCATGGCCCGGCGGTTGCCACCAGACGGTCTGCCGTGTAGCTTCCCTTATCGGTCCGCACCTCCACGCCGCCCTCCCGCGCCTGCCAGGCCTGCACGCGCTCCTCCATCTTCAGGACGGCCCCGCTCCGCGTGGCTTGGCGCAGGTGGGCCAGGACACATGACTCGGGGAACAGGACGCCGGCGCGGGGCTCCCAGACGGCCACGGTCTCGTCCTGCACGGTGAAGGCGCCGTACCGGCTCCGGATCTCCTCCGCGGGCAGCAGGTCGTAGGTGAGGGCGTGGGTCCGGGCACTGGCCAGGGCCCCCTGCACCAGGGTCCCACTCTCGGGGCCGATCATCAGGCCCCCGGTGGGAAGGAAGAGGCGGGAGCCCACCTCACGCTCGAGGGCCGCCCAGAGGTCGTAGGCGCGCTGGATGAGCGGGACGTAGTCCGGGTGCTCGAAGTACGCCTCCCGAATGATCCGGGAGCGGCCGTGGGAGGAGCCTCTGTCGTGGGCCGCGCCGTACTGCTCGATCCCGATGACGGACTTCCCCCGGCGTGCCAGGTGGTAGGCGGCGGCGCTGCCCATGCCGCCCAAGCCGATGACGATGACATCCGCGTGGTGAGGAGTGGACATCTATGCTAAACTTTGCAAACCAGAGGTATCCGGCTGGCATTGCGAACCATCCCTACGTTATCATAGACGAACATGGCGCGATCACGACTCGCCGTCCGACAGACCATCCGACGCCCCACCTCAGGTAAGCTTCGCGCGATCCTCGAAGACGTCGGCACACCCCCGGCAGCCCCGTTCGTCCCGGCGGCATTCCAGGAATCGGCCCTCGCTGCCCTGCGGTCGGGGGACGTGCTCGTCTCGGCGCCCACGGGCTCCGGCAAGACGTGGATCGCCGAGCAGGCCATGGCCGAGCTGTTGGGCAAGGGAAAGACGGCCTGGTACACGACCCCCCTGAAGGCCCTCTCGAACCAGAAGTTCCACCGCTTCGGCGGGCTGTACGGGGTCGAGTCAGTGGGCCTGCTCACGGGGGAGCGGAAGATCAACGCCCAGGCCCCGGTCGTGGTCGCCACCACCGAGATCCTGCGCAACTCCCTCTACGGCTCCGGCCCCGCGCCTGACCTCATCGTCCTCGACGAAGCGCACTATCTCTCCGATCCCGAGCGCGGCACCGCCTGGGAAGAGATCCTCATGCTCGCGCCCAAGCGCAGCCGGCTGCTGCTGCTCTCGGCCACCTTCCCGAACGCGGACGTCGTGGCCTCGTGGCTGGCTGAAGTGCGCGGGACCCGTCCCGAGGTGATCGTCGAGCAGCTGCGTCCCGTGCCGCTGCGCTACATCCTCGCCGACGCCCGCGGCCGGCTGATCCCGCCCGACGCCCTGGGGCATCTCCCGCCCGGCGGCCGGGGACCGGGGTGGCTCCTCTCCCTGCTGCGCGATCTCGAGCACTACAGCCTGCTGCCGGTCATCCTCTTCTACCCATCCCGGCGGCAGTGTGACGAGGCCGCCCGCGAGCTCGCCTCGCTGCGCGCCTTCGGTCCGGAGCTGCGCGCGGCGGCGATGGCCCGCTGGGAGCGCGACTATCCCGTCCTGCGCAGTCATGCCTTCCGCAGCGCCGTCATCGAATCGGGCATCGCCCCGCATCATGCCGGGCACACCACGGCGTGGCGGCTCGCCGTGGAAGACCTCCTGGGCCGGGGGCTCATCCGCGCGGTCTGCGCGACGACCACACTGGCGAGCGGTCTCGACGTGCCGGCCCGTACGGTGGCCCTCTCGACGCTCGTGCGGAACAGCCCGGAGGGACCCATCGTCCTCACCCCGACTGAGTTCCATCAGATGTCGGGGCGCGCCGGGCGCCGCGGGAAGGACACCATCGGTGTGGTCGTGCTGCCGGCTACCACGCGGGAGGAAGCGCGCGAGGGGCTGGCGCTCATCGACGCCGAGCCTGAGCCCGTCACCTCGTCCTTCAGCCCCGGCTACGTCCAGGTCCTCAACCTGCTCCGGCGCTCCAGCCTGCAGGAGGCCCAGCGCGAGCTCAACCGGTCGCTGGCCGCCTACGAGCGGCGTGAAGAGGTCATGCGCCTGCGCCAGGCGATCGGCTCCATCCCGCCAGATGAGCTGACCGAGCGGCCGTGCGACGACCGGCTGGTCACGCGGGGGCGGTACGAGCGGATGCTGGACCGTCTGGCGAAGATGCGTCGGCGCGACGCCCACATCCCACCCGAAGAGATCACCGCCCAGCAGGCGGAGGTCGCGGGCTGGCCCTGCGCGACCTGTGCGGTGGAGCAGCGCTGCCTGGCGAGCATCGAAGCGCTGCGCGCCCGGGAGTTCCGCCGCTCGTCGCTGCGACAGGCCCTGCACGCGCTGGAAGGCAGCCTGGCGGATGAGTTCGGCCGGCGCGCGGTCGTCCTGCGCCAGCTGGGCTATCTGGATCCCGAGCACCGCCTGACCGCCGACGGCCAGTGGGCCGCGGAGCTGCGGCACCCGCGGATGCTGATGCTGTCGGAGATCGTCCGCCGCAGCCTGATCGGCGGCTCCACCGCGGCCTGGGCGGCGGTGGGCGGGGCGCTGGCCACCGAGCGCGCACCCAAGCGCGGGGGGGAGGCCGGGCTGCGGACCCTGGCGCGGCTGTCGAAGGAGCTGGCCGATCTGGAGCGGCGCTTCACCGTCAAGCCCGACGAGGTGGTCCTGCAGTTCGAGCCCGAGTGGGATCCCGCCTCCCGGCGGCGCATGGCCTCCCCGGCCGACCGCCGCGCCGACGCCGTCGTCGCCTGGATGCGCGGCGCGGACTGGGCGCACCTCACGCGGGAAAGCCAGTCCGAGGAGGGCGACCTCCAGCGCATCATCCTGCAGGCCGCGGAGGTCCTGATGCAGCTGGAAGGGCTGCCGTTCCCCGATGTCCGCGCCGCCGCGCGCGACGCGCGCATGCGGCTGCTCCGCGCCCCCGTCATCTGATCCCCGCGCCTCTCGGCCCGCGCCGGACGGGCCCCTGTTGTTCGGCAGGAAGCCCTCCCCGCCTCAGCTAAAGTCCCTACACATCCATCCCAGAGACAGGAGTCGATCGCCGTGCGGGCCTGTCCGGTGTGTGAGTCCGAGATGGCGCCGCGGTTCGGCAGCGAGTGCGAGCCGCCGATCGCGTGGTCGTGCCCGGAGTGCGGCCTGTTCCAGCTGGAGAGCGGCGGCCGGCCCTTCAGTCCCGAAGAGGAAGCGGCCATCGCCTCGCTCGGTCCGGTCGACCCGTCGCCCCGCCGCCGTGTGGCCGCGCGCAGCCCGCGGGCGGCGTCGCAGGCCCGGGAGCTCCTGGAGACCTTTCATCCCTCCGTGCCCGTCGACGTCGAAGCTCTCGCCGAGCAGCTCGGCTTTCCCGTCCGCTGGCGCTCGCTGCCGCGCCAGCAGCGCGGCGGGCTGGCCGGGGGCGCCGGAGGACCGGTGCTCGTGCTGAACCGCGACTACGCGTTCCGGGGCGAGACGGAGCGCCGCTGGGCCGTCGCCGAAGAGCTGGGCCACGCCGTGCTGGCCCACGGCACCCTTGTCGCCAGCGACGAACCGGCCGTGCCCCCGGTGATGCACGAACCCGCGCGGGCGGGGCAGGAACGCGAGGCGCGCGCCTTCGCTGCGGAGCTGCTCATGCCGGCCGCCGCGGTCCGGCGCGCCTTCGAGCGCGAGCAGTCGATCGTCCTCCGCGCGCTGGGCGCGGAGGAGCGGGCGCAGGCCGCACGGACCGTCATCGCCGATCTCGCCCGCGAGTTCCGCGTTTCGCAGGAAGCGATGCGCATCCGCCTGGGCGAGCTCGACCTGCTGCGATAGCGCCGGCCCGCCGTGCCCCCCGGCCATCCCCACCGTCAATTGCTCGGTTGACGCCGTCACGGTTCTGTGTTAGCCTCAACACCGTTTGAGGCAGGTGGCGTCCATGATGATCATCCTCGAGCAGCTCGGCGCGCGGCGTTCCGGTCCTCAGAAGGACCGGTCCTGCGCCCATGGGCGTCCTACCGCAGGAGGCGCATTCCGCTAGATCTCCCGGTCATCCGACGCTCGTGAGGCGCAGGGCACCAGGCTCTGCGCCTTCTGCTTTGCACACGAGAATCGGAGGGAGACACGATGGATACGCAGCAGCTCAGTACGGCCACGGCGATCCGCCGTTTCGAGGAGCGGGACTACGCCGCGGTGGTGGCCATCACCAAC